>JAKDLQ010000314.1 GCA_030452775.1 Micrococcales bacterium
CGTCATCCACAGGGAGCCCCCCGCCCGCGATTCGAGTGGCCCCGTCATCCACGGGCTCCTCAGCCCTCCTGCATGGGGATCCGGACGCCCCGCTCATGCGCGACCCGGTCGGCGATGTCGTAGCCGGCATCGACGTGGCGGATGACGCCCGTGCCCGGATCATTGGTCAGCACCCGGGCGAGCTTCTGCGCCGCGAGATCGGTGCCGTCCGCGAGGGACACCTGCCCCGCGTGGATGCTGCGCCCGATACCGACGCCGCCGCCATGGTGGATCGAGACCCAGCTCGCTCCGGAGCTCGTGTTGACCAGCGCGTTGAGCAGCGGCCAGTCGGCGATCGCGTCGGAGCCGTCGGCCATCGCCTCGGTCTCCCGGTACGGGGAGGCGACCGAGCCGGCGTCGAGGTGGTCGCGGCCGATGACGATCGGCGCGGAGATCTCCCCGCTGCGCACCATGTCGTTGAACTTCACTCCGGCCTTGTCGCGCTCGCCGTATCCCAGCCAGCAGATCCGAGCCGGCAGGCCCTGGAACGCGATCCGCTCCTGCGCACCCTTGATCCACGTGTGCAGCCGCTCGTTGTCCGGGAAGAGCTCGAGCACCGCGCGGTCGGTGGCGGCGATGTCCTTGGGGTCGCCGGACAGAGCTGCCCAGCGGAAGGGGCCCTTGCCCTCGCAGAAGAGCGGCCGGATGTAGGCCGGCACGAAGCCCGGGAACTCGAACGCCCGCTCGTAGCCGCCGTGTCGCGCCTCATCGCGGATCGAGTTGCCGTAGTCGAAGACCTCGGCCCCGCCGTCCTGGAACTCGACCATCGCCTTGACCTGGTGGGCCATCGACTCGCGCGCGCGGTCGGTGAACTCCTCGGGCTTCTTCTCGGCGTACTCGTGCCAGTTGTCCAGGTCGACCCCTTCCGGAAGGTAGGAGAGCGGGTCGTGCGCTGAGGTCTGGTCGGTGACGATGTCGATCTCGATGCCGCGGCGCAGCAGCTCCGGGAAGACCTCGGCGGCGTTGCCGACGACACCGACGGACCAGCCTCGGCGCTCACGCTTGGCGGCCAGCGCCTTGTCGATCGCGTCATCGAGGGTGTCGGCGACCTCGTCGAGGTAGCGGTGCTCGACGCGGCGGTGCAGCCGACCCGGGTCGACGTCGACGATGAGGCAGGCGCCCTCGTTCATCGTCACGGCCAGCGGTTGAGCCCCGCCCATGCCGCCGCAGCCGCCGGTCAGGGTCAGCGTGCCGGCCAGGGTCCCGCCGAACCTGTTGTCGGCGATCGTGGCGAACGTCTCGAAGGTCCCCTGGACGATGCCCTGCGTGCCGATGTAGATCCACGAGCCGGCGGTCATCTGGCCGTACATCGTCAGGCCCATGTGCTCGAGCCGCCGGAACTCGGGCCACGTCGCCCAGTCGGGAACGAGGTTCGAGTTGGCGATCAGCACCCGCGGGGCCCACTCGTGGGTCTGCATGACGCCCACCGGTCGCCCCGACTGGACGAGCATCGTCTCATCCTGCTTGAGCGTGGTCAGCGTGCGTACCATCGCATCGAACGACTTCCAGTCGCGCGCCGCGCGCCCGGTGCCGCCGTAGACGACGAGGTCATCGGGCCGCTCCGCATTCTCCGGGTCGAGGTTGTTCATCAGCATCCGCAGCGGGGCCTCGGTGGCCCACGACCGCGCGGTCAGGGTGGTCCCGCGTGCCGCGCGGACAGGTCGTGCACCTTCCATGTCACTCTCCTTCGAGTTCGCCCTACCCCCTTGCGATTCGGTGTACTTCCGCGCTGTATGTGCCTCGGTAATACATCGAATCAGAGGTAGGAAGGGTCAATTCAGTTCAGTTAAGTCAAGTCAGTTCAGTTAAGTCAGTTCAAGGGGCCGGTGACGGCTTCGACAGCGGCGCGAGCGCGGCCGGACTGGACGAGGTCGACCGCCGCCTGGATCTCGGGGGCGAGGAAGCGGTCGGTGCCGACGCCGTCGACCTCCTTTCGCAGCTCGGCGATGACGGCGGAGGTGGCGGGAG
>JAKDLQ010000315.1 GCA_030452775.1 Micrococcales bacterium
TCGCACACCCCGATGATCAACGGTCTCGGTGTCCTCGGCTGGGGCGTCGGCGGCATCGAGGCCGAGGCGGCGATGCTCGGCCAGCCGATGAGCATGCTCATCCCCCAGGTTCTCGGTCTCAAGCTGACCGGGGAGCTGCCCGCCGGGACCACCGCCACCGACCTCGTCCTCACCGTCGCCGAGCTGCTGCGCCAGACCGGGGTCGTCGGCAAGTTCGTCGAGCTCTACGGACCGGGGTTGGCCAACGTCCCCCTGGCCAACCGCGCCACCATCGGCAACATGAGCCCGGAGTACGGCTCGACAGCGACGATGTTCCCCATCGACCAGATCGCCCTGGACTACCTGCGCCTCACCGGCCGGTCCGAGCATCAGATCGCCCTCGTCGAGGCCTACGCCAAGACCCAGGGCATGTGGCACGACCCCGACCACGAGCCGGAGTTCTCCGCGACCGTCGAGCTCGACCTCGGCACCATCGAGCCCTCGATCGCCGGCCCCAAGCGCCCACAGGACCGGATCCCGCTGCGGGTCGCCCCCTTTGCGATCAAGAAGCTGCTGGCCGGCAGCTCGCAGGAAGCGGCCCTCGGCCCGCTCGACGAGGCCTCGGGCGAGTCCTTCCCGGCCAGCGACCCGATCGCCGTCGACCAGAGCTGCGAACTCGATGCGCCTCGCCCTGGCTACACCGAGAAGGAGATCGAGGCTTGGCCCTCCGCCCCGGTCCCGGTTACGCTCGCCGACGGCGCGTCCTGCGAGATCGACCACGGGCACGTCGTCATCGCCGCGATCACCTCGTGCACCAACACGTCCAACCCGTCGGTCATGATCGGCGCCGCCTTGCTCGCCAAGAAGGCGGTCGAGCGAGGCCTCACCCGGAAACCGTGGGTCAAGACCTCGCTCGCACCCGGGTCCAGGGTGGTCACCGACTATTTCGACCGGGCGGGCCTCACGCCCTACCTCGACAAGCTCGGCTTCAACCTCGTCGGCTACGGCTGCACGACGTGCATCGGCAACTCCGGCCCGCTCATCCCCGAGGTGAGCGCGGCGGTGACCGAGAACGACCTCACGGCCTGCTCGATCCTGTCGGGCAACCGCAACTTCGAGGGCCGGATCCACTCCGAGGTCAAGATGAACTTCCTCACCTCACCGCCGCTCGTCATCGCGTATGCACTTGCCGGCACCATGCACGCGGATCTGCTGCGCGAGCCGATCGGGACGGGGTCGGACGGCCAGCCGGTGCACCTCAGCGACATCTGGCCCTCCGAGCAGGAGATCGCCGACGTCATCGCCGAGGCCGTCGAGGCCGACATGTTCACGACCGGCTACGCCGACCTCTACGAGGGCGACGAGAACTGGCGGGGGCTCGAGGTCCCCTCCGGTGACATGTTCGCCTGGGACCCCGCCTCCACGTACGTGCGCCAGCCGCCGTACTTCGACGGGATGGAGCGCGAGCCCGCGCCAGTCACCGACATCACCGGCGCTCGCGTGCTCGCGCTGCTCGGCGACTCGGTGACGACCGATCACATCAGCCCGGCCGGAGCCTTCAAGACGGACTCGCCGGCCGGCGCCTACCTCACCGACCATGGCGTCGAGCGTCGCGACTTCAACTCGTACGGGTCGCGCCGCGGGAATCACGAGGTGATGATCCGCGGGACGTTCGCCAACGTCCGGCTGCGCAACCAGCTCGCGCCCGGGACCGAGGGCGGCTACACCCGCGACTTCACCTCGCCGGATGGTCCCGTGACGACGATCTATGACGCGTCGGTGGCCTACGCGAAGGCCGGAACGCCCCTCGTGATCCTCGCCGGCAAGGAGTACGGCTCGGGGTCCTCGCGCGACTGGGCGGCCAAGGGCACGACGCTGCTCGGCGTCCGGGCGGTCATCGCCGAGTCCTACGAGCGGATCCACCGCTCCAACCTCATCGGGATGGGCGTGCTGCCACTGCAGTACCCCGAGGGCCAGAACGCCGAGTCCCTCGGGCTCGACGGCACCGAGACCT
>JAKDLQ010000040.1 GCA_030452775.1 Micrococcales bacterium
GAACTCGCCGGCGAACCGCCCCCACAGCGATGGGGTGTTGACCGCCAGGGCCCGTTCGCAGCAGCCTCCCAGGCCGCCTGACATGCTTTGTCAACAGGCTCTAAGACACCTTCTGGCTCACGCCTGGGCGCCCAGAGCGACAATGTGGTCGGGGAGTCGCTCGTTGTCGCCGTACAGGAAGTGGTTGTGCATGTTCTCGGAGAACCGGCTGGCCTCGGTGGTGCGCCCGACGGCCTCGGCCACCTGGCGGACCAGAATCGGCGAGGCCCCGCAGCAGACACCCAGGTAGCGGATGCCCAGCTCGAAGGCTTCGCTGGCGAACGCGCCGACCTCGTACCGGTTGGCGTAGAGCGGGTCCAACGCAGTGGGGAACGCCCGGCCGTGGGGCGAGGGCACGCTGGCCCGGTCGTCGCTGAGATTGAAGAAGGTCGGTTCCTCGGCGGTCGTCCGGTAGGGGATCGGGAGCGCCCCGACATGGCAGGAGACGGCGGCCCGGATCTGGCGCAGCCACGGCATCATCGTCTCCGGGCCGCGGAAGCAGTTCATGCCCACCACGTCCGCACCCGCCTGCTCCAGCCGTTGGCAGGTCTCGACGATCCCGACACCGTCGGCCATCTCATCCAGGGCCATCGGCGCGATGGTGAGCACGACGGGCAGTCCGGTCGCCTTGGCGACCTCGAGCGCGGCGAGCGCCTCTCCGGCGTAGTAGAAGGTCTCGCCGATGATCAGGTCGGCGCCGCCGTCGACGGCCCAGCCCACCATCTCCTCGAACATGCTCCGCACCTCGGCCTGGCGGCCGGTGTGCGCCGGGTCCCAGATGTTGGTGTTCGAGATGTTGCCCGCCATCAGGTCACCGGGTCGGGCGTCAGCCACGCTGCGGGCGATCTGGAGAGCGGCCCGGTTCAGCGGCTCGAGCAGGTCCTCCTTGCCGATGACCCGCATCTTCTCGCGGTGGCCGTTGTAGGTGAAGGCCTCGACGATGTCAGACCCGGCGCGCTGGTAGTCGATGTGCAGCGTCCGGAGGGCATCCGGGTATTCGAGGGCGACCTCCGGTACGAACTCGCCGGCGCTGAGGTAGCCGCGTCGCTCCAGCTCGAACAGGAAGCCCTCGGCGCAGATGACGGGTCCTACGTCCAGGCGCTCGGTCAGGTTCTTGCTCTCGGTCATGTGGTGCTCCTTTGGTGGCTAAGGGTCGGGTCGTCGCAGGCGGGAGCGGCATGCGGTGCATTGACGGCTGTACAGATGGCAGCCCTCGACAGGGTTCGCCTCTGGCGACCCTGCTCTTCAGCGCATGCACGGTTCCTCGGCACAGGCCCTCTCCATCCCTCGTGGATCGGCACTACACGACGATGCAGGCGGTCTCCTGACTCCCAGGTCCAACGCTCTCTCCCAGCCTTACCAAGCCCTGCGGCTGCGGCGACATGGGTTCGAGTTGCCTGGTCACAGTGGCGGAGACGGTGTCGGGCTTGCACCGACCTACCGGTTCTGCGTCGCCAATGCCAGTCTAGCCCAGAAGGTTGGCCCTTCTGGTGCCTCGCCACGTTGAGTTGGATCGGTACCAGCCTGCTGCTCACCGCCTCGACGGCGTCCGGCCTTGTTGTACCCAGGCGCGCCGGTGGGCCACAAAGCCACAAGAGTTAAAAATCTACGGCAAGGGTGGGTATGCCGCTCACCTCACTCGATCGGGTCCCAGCGGGTTGGCGAGCGTGCGCAGCTCCACCAGCAGCGCCGGCAGCTGCTGAGTCAGCGTCTCGGCCATCCCAGCCACCTGGGCGTGGATCTCACAGGCCCGCGCCCGGGTATCGCGCGGCAGTCCATGAGGCTGGGGGGTGAGGGCTGTGGCCGGCGTCGCGATGTGAGTCTTCAGCGCAGCACCTGGATGTCAGTGGGTTCCATTGGTCCTCGACCCTGGCGACCTCAGTCCGAGCGGGGGATCACGATGACTGGTACCGGTGAGTTGCGGATGATCCGAGCGGCCGTGGAGCCGACGAACACTCGGGTAAGGGGAGCCATACGGCTCGACCCGACCGCGAGCACCTCGCCGTCCAGCCAACCGATCCCATCCAGCGCCTCGTACCAGTCTCGACCGTCGGCCATCAGGACCTCGCTGGGAGACGAGACGTCATCGAACCCGGCCAGGTCATGCACCGCCGCCTCTTGGCGTTCGCGGGCCTGCTTCTTCCACGCATCGATAATGGCATCCTCAATATGCAGCCCGGCCCTTGGCGGGTACATGGTGCGGCCCCGCACCGCGAAGGTGACCACGCGCAGATCCGCTCCCAGCGCGTGGGTCACCCGGGCAGTGGACAGCAGAACGCCGGCAGCGGACTCGGTATCGTTAGTCGCCACGGTCACCCGGGTAACCTTCATGTCCGGCGCGACGCGGTACCCGCGAGGCGCAAGTGCGATCGGCACCTCCGAGCTGTGCAGGAGCCGGTCAGTGACCGAGCCCGCGGCGATGTGACCCCACGGGCCGTTGGCCGCGGATCCGCAGACGAGCACTCGTGCGGATTGAGCCGCTGCCTCGTCCAACAACACGCTGGCCACCGACCGGCCGGTACGGACCACGAAGTCCACCTCGTCGCCGAGGACCTCGCGCACTTCTAGTCGCGCCTGATCGGCAAGCCCCGAGAGACCTCGTGAGTAGTCGTCATCGCCTCGGGACAGCCCCGGCAGTTGCCAACGGTTGTAGATCGCGCAGCACACCACCAGGGGCTCGTCAAGGGAATGGGCGACCTGTCTGCCCAGATACAGCCCCCCGGGTCCGCGCGCGTCAGGACCATGCGCCACCAGGATCGTCACCGCGGTTCCCCTCCGGAAGGATCAGTTGCTGCCGCGGCCTGCGCCGCAACTCGGTCGCGCATCTCGAGTTTGGAGTGCTTGATGCCGTAGGTGAAGTAGATCACGAGCACGACCGCGACCCAGGCGAGGAACACGAGCCAGGTCACCGGCGGCAAGCCGGCGACGCTAGACTCCACGCCCGTCCATGTCGAATGCACGGCCGAACTGATTCTTCGTGGCTCGCGCACGAGGGCTTCGTGAACGGATCAGTTTGCTCAAGCAACCGGAATCAGCTGTGTCACCGCTTCTCATTCACTGAGAATTGCGGATTGGCACCCCTGAAAATCTTCGCAACAGTGCACGTACGCCACCTCATGTTGTGGCGAGGAGAGAGGAAACGTGGGTGACTCGGTTGTCGTCGGGGCCGGTGCCCTCACGCTCGACGGCCTCGTCGCGGTGTCACGACACGGAGCCCGGGTCGAGATCGACCCGAGCGTCGAGGCGGCGATGGCGCCGTCACTTCAGTGGGTGCAGGATGCCGTCGCCGGGCGGCGCGATGACGTCGATGGGTCCGAGAGGGTCGATCCGATCTACAGCATCAACACCGGATTCGGCTCGCTCGCCGGCCGAGCCGCCTTCGAGCGTCCCGAGCAGGCGAGCGACCTGTCCCGCCGGCTCATCATCTCCAACGCGGCCGGCGTCGGCCGGCTCCTCGAGGAGGACGTCGTCCGGGCCGCGATGCTCATCCGGATCGCGAGCCTGACCCGCGGCTTCTCCGGGGTGCGCCCGCTCGTCGTCGAGCGCCTCACCGACATGCTCAACGCCCGCGTCCTGCCCGCGGTCCCGGAGTTCGGCAGTCTCGGCGCGAGCGGGGACCTGATCCCGCTCGCCCACCTCGCGATCGTGCTGTCTCGCTCGGGGGCGGACGATGACGGCGGCGAGGACCGGGAGGAGGACAGCGGCGAGGCGCTCGTGGACGGCCGGGTCGTCTCGGGCCTGGCGGCCATGCGCGGCGCCGGCCTCGAGCGGATCGTCCTTGGCCCCAAGGAGGGCCTCGGCCTGATCAACGGCACCTCGTTCTCCACCGCGATGGCCGCGCTCGCGATCTACGACGCGGACACGCTGGTGCGCACCTCCGAGGTGACCGCGGCGATGTCGATCGAGGCGTTGACCGGCTTCGGGGACGCATTCCTGGCCCACATCCACGACGCTCGTGGGCAGACCGGCCAGATCGCCACGGCAGCTCACCTGCGCGATCTACTCGCGGGCAGCGAGTTCATCGACGGCAGTGAGGCGACCGACCCGGTGCGCCAGCCTCCCCAGGATGCCTACTCCCTGCGGTGCGTGCCGCAGGTCCTCGGCCCGGTCCGGGACACCCTCGACTTCGTCCGCGGCATCGTCGAGCGGGAGATCACCGCCGCGACGGACAACCCGCTGATCTTCACCGACCTGCCCGACTCCCGCCGGCTCAAGGCGATCTCGGGTGGCAACTTCCACGCGGAGTACCTGGCCTTCGCCTCCGACTTCACCTCGATCGCCGTCACCGAGATCGGCAGCATCGCCGAGCGGCGCCTCTTCCGCCTCGATGACGGCAGGCTCAACCGGGGGCTTCCCGACATGCTCGTCGACAGCGAGGACGTCGGCATGGACTGCGGCTACATGCTCCCGCAGTATCTTGCCGCGGCCCTGGTGTCCGACTGCAAGACGCTGGCCCACCCCGACAGCGTCGACTCCATCCCGACCTGCGCCAACCAGGAGGACCACGTCTCGATGGCCACCAACGCCGGCCGGCACGCCCGCCAGATCGTGGCCAACATCCAGCAGGTGGTCGGCATCGAGCTCGTCATGGCCGCTCAGGCCCTCGAGCTGCGCCTTCAGGTCTCCGGCAAGGACCACAGCGCCCTCTCGCCGGCCACCCGCGCAGTGCTCGACCTCGTCAGGTCCACTCCGACCAAGGACGGGCGCGAGATCACCCACCTCACCCGCGACGTCGTCATGTACCCCCGCATCCGCGCAGCCGCCGAGCTCGTCGCATCCGGCGCAGTCCTTGAAGCCGTCGTCAACCATCACCAGGAGAAGGAGCACCAGCCATGAGCGCCGAAGCCCCTCGCAAGACCGAGCACATGTCCGTCAGCGATGCCTCGTTCACCAAGAAGGACGTGGTCCGCAACATCACCGCCCAGCGCGGGGACACCTTGCGCTGCAGGGGTTGGAAGCAGGAGACGATCTTGCGGATGCTCGAGAACAACATGGAGGTCGCCGAGCACCCCGACCAGCTCGTCGTCTACGGGGGCATCGGCAAGGCGGCCCGGAACTGGGAGTCCTACCACGCCATCGTCGAGTCGCTGACCAGCCTTGAGGATGATGAGACCCTGGTGGTGCAGTCGGGGATGCCGGTCGCCGTCTTCGCGACCCACGAGCTGGCTCCCCGTGTCGTGATGGCGACGACGAACTTCGTTCGCCCGTCGTGGCAGCGCTTCTATGAGCTGCAGGACCAGAACCTGACGATCTTTGCGCAGTACACGGCGGCGCCGTGGGAGTACATCGGCACCCAGGGCGTCATCCAGGGCACCTTCGAGACGCTCCGCTCGGTCGCCAACGTCCACCTCGACGGCAGCTGGGAGGGCAAGGTCCTGCTTTGCGCCGGGATGGGCGGCATGGGTGGCAACCAGCCGCGCGCCATGACGATGCTCGGAGGGGTGGCAGTCTGCGCCGACGTCGATGAGCGGATCATCAACAACCGCCTCAAGGTCGGCTACGCCGACGTGCTCGCCGACTCGATCCCGCACGCTCTGGAGCTGGCGCGCGAGGCAGCCGATGCGAAGCGTCCGCTCGGGATCACTGTCGTGGCCAACGCCACCGAGCTGTTCGAGTACGCCCTCGAGCACGATTTCCGGCCCGACGTCGTCACCGAGATGACCCCGGCCCACGACCCGCTGGCCTATGTCCCGATCGGGCACACGGTCTACGAGGCCGAGGAGTACCGCAAGCGCGACCGCGACGCCTACTTCGCCGAGTCGCGCCAGGCGATGGCGCGACAGCTGAAGGCGATGAACGCCTTCTACGACCTGTGCGTTCCGACCTTCGAGTACGGCAACCAGATCCGGCGCGAGAGCGAGCTCGCCGGCTTCGAGGACGCCTACAAGATTCCCGGCTTCGTCTCGGCCTACCTGCGTCCACTCTTCCTCGAGGGCCGTGGCCCGTTCCGCTGGACCTGCGCGTCTGGCGACCCGGCCGACCTGGCCCGCCTCGATGACCTGGTCCTCGAGCTGTTCGCCGACGACGAGCTGGTCACCCGCTGGATCACGCTGGCCCGCCAGCACGTGCCGATCGAGGCGCTGCCGGCGCGCGTGTGCTACCTCGGCTTCGGGCAGCGCAAGAAGTTCGGCCTGGCCGTCAACGAGCTCATCAAGAGCGGCGAGGTCAAGGGCCCGGTGGCGTTCTCCAGGGACAACCTCGACTCCGGCTCGATCATCAACCCGACCTTCGAGTCGGAGGACATGCCCGACGGCTCCGATTTCATTTCCGACTGGCCCTACCTCAACGGCCTGCTCAACGCCTCGTCCATGTGCGACCTCATCGCGATCCAGGCCAACTACGCGATGGGTGACTCCGTCCACACCGGGGTGACGATGATCGCCGACGGCACCGACATCGCCGCCTTCCGCCTCAAGGCCGCCCTGACGGTCGACAGCGGCATCGGGGTCGTGCGCCACGGGCAGGCCGGCTACGACCGCGCCCGCGAGGTCGCCACCACCCTCGGCCCGGACGAGGGCCTGTCCGTCCCGCTGTGGTGGACCCGTGAGGCGACCTTCGGACCAGAGGATGCCTGAGCCGATGAGCACCCACCAGCACGACCGAGCACGCGTCGACCTACTCGTCACCGGCGGCGCCGAGGTGCTCACCTGCGCCGCCGATGCTCCCGACCTCATCGGGAGCGCCGGCGGCGGGGTGGCAATCGACGATGGGGTCATCGTCGCCGTAGGTGACATCAGTTCGTATGCCGCTGAGCTGGTCCTCGACGCCCGTGGCGGTCTCGTCATGCCGGGCTTCGTCGATGCGCACACCCACGTCGTGTTCGGCGGGAGCCGTGCGCAGGAGTACGCCGCTCGCGTGGCCGGACTCGAGCCGCCGGCGGGCGCCGTCGTCGGGATCACCGGCACGATGGCCAGCACCCGGGCGGCCGGACGGACCGCGCTCGAGGAGCAGGCGGGCGCGCGCCTGCGAGAGATGATCGAGCACGGCACGACGACCGTCGAGAGCAAGAGCGGCTACGGGCTCGACATCGACACCGAGGTGGCCACGCTCGAGGCCAATCGCGCTCTGCAGCAACGACTCCCGGTTGACATCGTCAGCACCTTCCTCGGGGCTCACGCCTTCCCGCCGGGAGCCGAGCACACGGCATACGTCGAGCAGGTCGTCGACCTCGCTGCGCGCGTCGGTGCGGGGGGACTCGCCGACTTCTGCGACGTCTACTGCGACGAGGGCTACTTCGACCTCGCGCAGAGCGAGCGCATCCTGCGCGCCGGGCTCGACGCCGGACTCCCGCCCAAGGTGCACCTCGATGCCTACAGCCACACCGGCGCGGCGGCCCTCGCGGCCGAGCTGGGGGCGACGAGCGTCGATCACCTCAACTTCACCACCGACGCCGAGCTGGCACGGCTGGCAGCGGCGGGCGTGGCCGGTGTCTACATGCCATGCCTCGACTACGCGGTGGGCCACCCGCGCCCGCTGGATCCGCGGCGGGTCGTCGAGGCGGGGATGGAGCTCGCGCTCGCGACCGACATCTGTCCGGGATGCTGGACCACCAGCATGCAGCTTGCGATCCAGATGGGGTGTCGCGCCGGCGGGCTCAGTGTGCCGCAGGCGTTGCGGGCGGCGACGCTCGGAGCCGCGGCATCACTTGGCCGCGAGGGCCGGATCGGGTCGCTCGAGGTCGGCAAGCAGGCCGACCTCATCGTCCTGGACGTGCCCTCACACGAGGAGATCGCCTACCGGCTCGGCCGCAACAACGTCACCACGGTCATCCGGCGTGGCGAGGTCGTCCACGACTCCACGGCCCGGGAGGGCTGATGACCACCTTCCACTGCGAACAGGCCTGGCTCGGCGGGGACACGGCGAGCTCCGATGTGCTCATCGTGAGCCACGAGGGCCGGATCGCCTCGGTCACCGCCGGAGTGCCCGCTCCGCCGGGGGCGGTCGTGCTGTCTGGCTTGACGCTGCCCGGGCTGGCCAACACCCATTCGCACGTCTTCCACCGGGCGATCAGGGGGCACAGTCAAAGTGGGGTCGCCGACTTCTGGCTCTGGCGTGACCTCATGTACTCCGTGGCCGAAGCCCTGACCCCGGAGTCGATGTACGACCTGGCTCGTGCGACCTACGCCGAGATGGCCCTGTCGGGGGTCACGAGCGTGGGGGAGTTCCACTACGTCCATCACCAGCCCGGTGGCGAGCGCTATGAGGACCCCAACGCGATGAGCCGGGCGGTCATCGCCGCGGCGGGCGACGCGGGCCTGCGAATCACCCTCCTGGACACCTGCTACCTGCAGGCCGACGTCCACGGAGCCGCGCTCACCGGTGTGCAACGGCGCTTCGACGACGGGTCGTGGGAGCGCTGGGCGCAGCGCGTCGAGCGGCTCGGAGACACACCGAAGGCCCGGACCGGCGCGGCGATCCACTCGGTGCGCGCAGTGCCCCGCTCCGCGATGGCCCCGATGGCCCGGCTCGCCCGTGAGCGAGGCTGGCCGCTGCACGTCCATCTGTCGGAGCAGCCGGCCGAGAATACGGCCGCCCACGAGGCCTTCGGGCTGACGCCGACCGAGGTCCTCGCGAGCGAGGGGGTCCTCGGTGATACGACGACCGCCGTGCACGCGACGCACCTGACCGATGGAGACATCGAGGCGCTCGGTGGCAGCCGCACCTACATCAGCATGTGCTGCACAACCGAACGCGATCTTGCCGATGGCGTCGGTCCAGCGGTCCGGCTCCTTGCCGCGGGGTCCCCGCTGTGTGTCGGCAGCGACGCACACATGATGATCGACCTGTGGGAGGAGGCGAGGGCGATCGAGCTGAACGAGCGGCTCGTCTCTGGCCAGCGCGGACACCTGTCCATCGGCGACCTCGCCCGGGCCTTGACGATCGACGGCTCGGCGTCGATCGGATGGCCCGAGGCCGGCGAGATCGCGGAGGGCAAGCTCGCCGACCTGGTCACGGTCCGGCTCGACTCGCCCCGCACGGCGGGGGCCCGCAGCGGGGATTCGCTGGCCCACGTGCTCTTCGCGGCAACCGCCGCCGATGTCACCGATGTTGTCGCCGGAGGCGAGCCGGTCGTCCGGGACGGCAGGCATCTGAGCATCGATGTCGGGGCCGACCTGGAAAGGGCCATCGACCACGCGCTGGGCGGCGCTCGCAGCGCGCGTCAGTAGACGGACGACCAGTGGCTGCCAACGTCGCGGACGAGGTGACTGCCCTCGCGCGCCACGTCCAGTCGGCCTCGGATCGTCGGGAGGTATACCAGGAGCAGACTCGTGCTATGGCCGACACCACCACCGTCAAGGTCCAAACCAGCACCCGCGACCTGCTCCTCCAGTTGGGCGCGTCTCGACGTCAAAGCGCCGACCAGGTCATCCGAGCCGCTCTCGAGGCGATGAGGCGCGACGAACGGCGCCAGCTCGCGGCTCAGGAAGCTTGCACCATCAAGGGACGATCCTGTGGATCTCGCCGAGATCCACGCCATCCAGCAGGACATCGCCGTCGCCCTGCAGGCTGAGAGCCATGAGGGGTGAGGTCTACCGGCTCCCGGCACGAGGCAAGGGTCACGAGCAGCAGGACCGCCGGTATGCCGTGGTGCTGCAGCCGGACTGGCTGACCCTGAGCACGTGGATCGTTGCGTGCACCAGCACAAGCGCCCGCGAGACCAGCTTTCGACCAGTCGTGGACATCACCGATCAGCGGACCCTGATCATGTGCGACCAACTCGCGACGGTCGATCTCGACCGCCTCAACGAACCCGCCTGTTGCCTGAGCCTCGATGAGATGAAGCGGGTCGATGTAGCTCTCTCCCTGATCCCCTGACCTATAGAGCAAGCCCGCTCCCGTCCGCGGGTACCCCCGGATGAGACTTCCCCCGAACCGAGGAGAGGCATCGACTATGGAGAGTCGTGCCAGAGAAGCAGCAGAAGTTTGATCGGGGGATCCGGGACCGGGCCGCCCTTGACCGTGCCGGAGGGCTTTACGCTGCCGGCCGGCCGATCCGGACGCGCCAGACCTCGGGTCCCTGCTCGAGGTAGTCCCAGGTGAACTCACCCTTGTGCTCCGCGTCGAACTGGTAGAAGAGCGGCTTCGGGTCGTGATCGTTGACGAGCTCGAAGGCGGCGCCGGGGGTCAGCGCCCCGTAGGTGTCGAAGATCAGGGTGTGTCGACGTGCCGGGGGCTCCGGGCGGACGTCGAGTTGCGGGTCCGTGGTCATGTCAGCTCCTTCGGTGTGGGTGCTTCGGTCGGGCGTGCGCCAGGTTCCGGGGGAAGTCGGGCCAGGAAATGCATGACGCCATTGACGCGCTCAGCCTCGCGCGGGTGAGTTTCACGCAGAGCCCACCACGCCTTGGCCCCCAGCCGGCTGGCGGCATCCGGGTTGCCGGCGAGGCCGAGGGCGCGCAGCGCTCTTACGAGCACGTCAGTCGTGTCGACAACGGCGTCCACGACCTCGACGTCCACGACCTCGGCGTCCACCGGCCTGGTCATGCTCTCCCCCTCCTGCAATTAAATACGGCTGCTCCCGTGTTAAACATCAGGAGCGTACCTCACGTCACTGCCCCGGCACAGTGCCATGTGCCGGGGGTTGGGCCGGAGTCCACGGGAGCAGGCCGGCCAGGACCATGCTGCTGCTCGGTCGACCGTAGCGCGCCAGCCGGTCGATGAGTCCCTCGAAGGCCGCGCGTGATAGCCGGCGAACACGTCCATCCGGTGCGCGACGGCCATTCCGCGCTGAGCGGCATACGACCATAGTGAGGATCATGGACGACGCACCCTTCTCCACGATCATCGAGCCTTTCCGCATCCACTCCGTCGAGCCGCTGACGCTGACGACGCGGCAGGAGCGCCGCGAATACCTGCGCACGGCCTCGTACAACCTCTTCCAACTGCGCGCCGAGCATGTCCTCATCGACCTGCTCACCGACTCGGGAACCGGCGCGATGAGCCGCGATCAGTGGGCGGCGATCCAGCATGGGGACGAGTCCTACGCCGGCTCGCCGTCCTACTTCGTCTTCGTCGATGCGGTCCGCGAGCTCTTCCCGTTCGAGCACATCATTCCGGTCCACCAGGGGCGCGCCGCCGAGCGGATCCTCTTCGCCGCGCTCGGCGGGCCGGGGAAGGTCGTGCCGAACAACACGCACTTCGACACGACCCGCGCCAATGTCGAGGCCACCGGCGCCCGCGCGGTCGACCTCGTGATCCCGGAAGGGCGCGACCCGATGAACGAGCATCCCTTCAAGGGCAACATGGACCTCGCGGCCCTCGACGCGCTGCTCGCCGAGCACGCCGCCGACGTCCCCTGCGTCATGATGACGATCACCAACAACAGCGGCGGCGGCCAGCCCGTCTCCCTCGAGAACCTCCGTGGCGTCCGCGAGGTCTGCGACCGCTACAGCAAGCCGCTCTTCCTCGACGCGTGCCGCTTCGCGGAGAACGCGTGGTTCATCCGGGAACGCGAAGCGGGCCAGGGAGATCGCGACGTCGCGGACATCGTGCGGGACCTGGCCGCGCTCGCCGACGGCATGACGATGAGCGCCAAGAAGGACCCGATGGGCAACATCGGCGGCTGGCTCGCGATGCGCGACGACGGTCTGGCGCAGCAGTGCCGGACCCAGGTCATCCTCACCGAGGGTTTCCCGACCTACGGCGGGCTCGCCGGCCGCGACCTCGAAGCGCTCGCCCAAGGGCTGCGTGAGGTCGTCGATCACGACTATCTGCGCTACCGGATCCGTTCGACGGCCTACCTCGGGGACGCGCTGCTGCAGCGCGGCATCCCGGTGCTGCGGCCGATCGGCGGGCACGCCGTCTATCTCGACGCGAGGGGGCTGGCGCCCCACCTGGACCCGCTCGAGTACCCGGGCCAGGCGCTCGCCGTCGCGCTCTACGAGGTCGGCGGCATACGCGCGTGCGAGATCGGGACGGTGATGTTCGGCCGGCAACCGGACGGCAGCGAGCTGCCCGCCTCGATGGACCTGGTCCGGCTGGCCATTCCGCGGCGCACCTACACGCAGAGCCACATCGACTACGTCATCGAGGTCTGCGAGCGGGTCGCCCAGGACGCCGCGAGCCTTCGCGGCTACCGGATCACGGCGGAGCCACCGGCGCTGCGGCACTTCACGGCGGAGTTCGCCCCCATCGGGTGAGCCCGCCCACCGGCCTCGTCGCCGGCGAGATCACCGGGCGCGGATGGCACCCGAGGTCGGCGACGTCCACGGCAGCGCCTCGTCGACGGCGATCCGGGCGTCGAGCAGCTCGGCGACGTGCGCGGGGAATGGGGCCACCCGCCGGGCTGCGAGGTCGACGCTCAGCTCCAGCGTCTCGAGGGTGCTGGCCAGCACGCCGGTCGTGACGTTGGCCAGGAGGTACAGCTGATGCACGGCCTTGCTCGACCGGCCGACGACCCGCACGTGACAGGCGACGACGTCGCCGACATGCACCTCGCGCAGATAGCGCACGTGGTGCTCGACGGCCATGCTGGCGGCGCGACCGGCGGCGGCATCCGACTCGCCCAGGCCGAACGCCGCCATGGCCGTCCACGTCGCCTCGTTGTAGAGCTCCATGTAGCGAACGATGTTCATGTGGCCGTTCGCGTCGGCGAAATGCGCGGGGACGTCCCGCTGCAGCAGGCGGGGGAGTGCCCGCACCTGCTCGAAGGTGGGTGGCGTGCTCATGTGTCGCCTCCTGTCGGGTGAGGTTCACCGTCAGCATGGAACACCCCGGTCTGGCAGCGTCGTCTCGTCCATGCATGCTCGTATGCCGCTGGGCCGGGTCCGTGGTTGCCATCCCTGGGCGGGGGGCTGACAACGCCGCCCCGCATCAGTCGAAGAACTTGCGCTGGCGCATCTCGGTGCGGCGTCGGGCGATCCGCCAGCCCTCGGCAGTGCGTCTCATCACGTCGTAGCAGTCGCCGGTGAAGGGTGGCCCCTCGTTCGGGAAGCACAGGAGTTTGCTGTGCACGCGCACGGTTCCGTCGGCGTCCTCGGAGACCGCGATGTTCGTCACGTGGTGGGCGTAGATGTTGCGGCCCTTGAAGGTGGCCACGAGATCGGCGATGCCGTGCAGATCGGGCCCGTGCTCGCCGAGCTCGAATACGAAGTCCTCGGTGAAGACCAGATGGGCTCTGTCCCAGTCGTGGTCGTCGACGACGTGTCCGTACTCGGCGAGTACCTGGTGGATCTCGGCGAGGTCGTCGGTCGA
>JAKDLQ010000041.1 GCA_030452775.1 Micrococcales bacterium
CCCCCAGTATGCTCCGGCCGTGTTTACCGCCGCGGGGGGCGCCCCCCCCCGGGGGGTTGTGGTTGTGGCCCCCAAAACATGACCTGCGACCTGACTCGCGACCTGACTCGCGACCTGATCACACGCCCGGACACCCCGGGCAACGATGCCATGTGCCAAGCATGTATCGACATGTGTGTAACATGGCGGAGTGAGCAAGATGCTGCAGGTCCGCGACGTCCCAGACGATGTGCACGCCGAGTTGCGCCGGCGAGCCGCCGCGGCCGGAATGAGCCTGTCCGACTTCATCGGGCAGGAACTCTCTCGGCTGACACGGCGACCCTCGCTGGATGACCTACTGGATCGGGCGGCACGTCGACAGGGAGATCCGATCACCTTCGCCGATGCTCGTGAGGCGGTCACCTCCGAACGCCCCCGCGAGTGATCGTCGTCGACGCGTCGGTCGTCGTTGCAGCGCTACTCAGCACAGGAGGCGCCGGAGCCCGAGCCCGAGAGCGACTTCGACTCGATCCCGACCTCCACGTGCCGCACCTGCTCGACGTGGAGGTCACTGCGGCACTGCGCCGACGGGTCCGCCTCGGCCAGACGGGCATCGACGTGGCCACCGAGATCAGGGCTGATCTCGCAGACTTCGCCGCCCTGCGCTGGGATCACGAACCGCTCCTTGGCCGGGTCTGGGAACTGCGCGAGAACGTCTCACCCTACGACGCCGTCTATATCGTGCTTGCCGAGATGCTGGACGCACCGCTGGTCACCGGCGACGCCAGGCTCTCCCGGGCGCCAGGCTTGAACTGCCGCGTCGAGGTCCTCGTCGACTGACCACCCGCCACCGGTCAACTGACCACCCGCCATCGCACCTACCACAGCACAGGACGAGGCAGCTCCCACGTCGGGTCGCATCCCGGGTCGCGTTTGGTGTTGTCAGGGCAACACCGTACGCGACCTGACCCGCGACCTGACGCGTGACGATCATGACCGGCACGAGGGCGGCGCGCGCACCGTGCTTCACTCGACGAATCGCTTCAGTCGATGAATCGGGCCTTCAGGGACTCGGAGCCACGGGCAAGGAGCGTGACGTCCGCCCCGACGAGGACAAAAGATGCCCCGGCCTCGAGGTAACGCTGCGCCACGGCCGGGTCGAACGCGTTGACCCCGACAGGCTTGCCCGCCTCGCGGACCGCGTCGAACGTGCGGCCGACGGCCGCGACGACCTCCGGGTGCGTCTGCTGCCCGAGCAGCCCCATCGACGCGGCGAGGTCGGAGGGGCCGACGAACACTCCGTCGATGCCGTCGGCCGAGGCGATGCCGGCCGCGGCCTCCACTCCGGCCGCCGTCTCGATCTGCACGAACAGCGAGATGTGCTCCTCGGCGCTCTCGAGGTAGCCATCGACGCGGTTCCAGCGTGCCGAGCGCGACAGTGCGCTACCCACACCCCGTCGGCCTCGCGGCGGGTAACGCACCGCTTCGACGGCGGCGCGCGCTTCGTCGGCCGACGAGATCATCGGCACCAGGAGGTTCTGCGCGCCGAGGTCGAGCACCCTCTTGATCGTGACGACGTCGCCGATCGGCACCCGCACGAGCGGCGTCGATGGGTATGCCGCCACGACCTGGAGCTGTCCCAGCACCGACTCGAGGCCGTTGGGGGAGTGCTCCATGTCGATGAGCAGCCAGTCCAGCCCCGCCCCCGCGCAGATCTCGGCCACGACGGGGCTGCCCGAGCACACCCACATCCCGGCGAGAGGCCGGGATGCCTCGGCGAGCCGGTCGCGGAAGGTCGGGGCTAGACGAAGCGGCATGAGATGGTCCCCAGCTCCCGGTAGTCGGCCAGCACGGTGTCGCCGGGATGCACCCACATCGGCCGGGTGAACGATCCGGCGAGCACGATCTCACCCGCCTCGAGCCGGTCGTCGTGCTGGGCGAGCTTGTTGGCGAGCCAGACGACGCCGGCGGCGGGGTGATTGAGCACGGCCGCTGCGACGCCGGACTCCTCGATCACCTCGTTGCGATAGAGCAGCGCCGATACCCAGCGCAGGTCGACCTCGCCGATCGCCACGGGATTGCCGCCGTAGACCATGCCGCCTATTGCTGCGTTGTCGCTGATCGTGTCGACGATCGTGCGGCCCTGCATCTCGATGCGCGAGCTGAGGATCTCCAGCGCGGGCACGACGTACTCGCAGGCCCGCAGCACGTCGAAGATCGTCGCGTCCGGGCCCTCGACGGCATCGCGCAGCACGAAGGCGAGCTCGACCTCGATGCGGACGTTCGAGAAGCGGTCGTGGGGAATGACGGCGCCGTTCTCGAAGACCATGTCGGCGAAGATCGCCCCGTAGTCGGGCTCGGTGATACCGGTCGCGGCCTGCATCACCTTCGAGGTGAGACCGATCTTGCGGCCGACGAGGCGACGCCCGGCCGCGATGCCGCGAGCTCGCCATTCGTTCTGCACGGCGTAGGAGTCCTCGACCGTCATGTCGGGATGCCGCGCGGTGAGCAGTGGCACGGTCGTGTGGTCGCGTTCGGCGGCGGCGAGTTCGTCGGCGATCGCCACGATGACATCTGGATCCAGCATCCCTTTGCCTTCCTCTCTTGTCCATCTTCTCCAAGCCCGCCGGGGACCCGCCCGGGTAGGTACACGGGTGCGGTCTCGGCGGGCCCGAACTACAGTGCCCGAACTACGATGCCCGAACTACAGCTGGTGGCCCAGCTTGTACTCGCCCTGCTTGTACTCCGGCATCGGCGCCTCGTCGTCCTTGCGGGTGTAGGAGAACCCATCGGCACCGATGGTCACCGCCAGCTCCGAGGATTCGGTGCGCTGGTGTACCGGCTGCGGGTTGCCGTCGAGGTCGAGGACGAGGGACGCATCGGTGTACCAGGACGGGACCACGGGATTGCCCCACCAGTCGCGACGCTGGTTGTCGTGGACATCCCACGTCACGACCGGGTTGTCGGGGTCGCCGGTGTAGTAGTCCTGCGTGTAGATCTCGAAGCGGTGCCCGTCGGGGTCACGCAGATAGAGGTAGAACGCGTTCGACACGCCGTGCCGGCCGGGGCCGCGCTCGATCGCGTCGGAGCGGCGCAGTGCCCCGAGCTTGTCGCAGATCGCGAGGATGTTGTGCTTCTCGTGCGTGGCGAACGCGATGTGGTGCATCCGCGGGCCGTCGCCGCCGGTCATCGCCGTGTCGTGCACGGTGGGCTTCCGGCGCATCCACGCGGCGTAGGTGGTGCCCTCGGCGTCCTGGATGTCCTCGGTCACCCGGAAGCCGAGGTCCTCCATGTAGGCGACCGCCCGCGGCACGTCGGGGGTGACCTGGTTGAAGTGGTCGAGGCGCACCAGTGCCCCCGGCGTGTAGAGCTCGTAACGCCACGCGAGACGCTCGACGTGCTCGACGTCATAGAAGAACTCGTAGGGGAATCCGAGCGGGTCCTCGACGCGCACGGAGTCGCCGACGCCCTTCGTGAAGCCCTCGGCGCGGCGCTCGACGCGGCAGCCGAGCTCCTCGTAGAACGCGACGGCCTTGTCGAGGTCTTCGGGCGACCGCACGCGGTATGCGAACGCGGCGACCGCCGCGACCGGACCTTGCCGCAGCACGAGGTTGTGGTGGATGAACTCCTCCATCGACCGCAGGTAGACGACGTGCTCGTCCTCTTCGGTGACGACGAGGTCAAGCACGTCGACGTAGAACTGGCGTGAGCGCGCAAGATCGGTGACGACGATCTCCATGTAGGCGCAGCGAAGGATGTCAGGCGGCGCGGCCTCGGGGGTGGGGATCGGGTCACTGGTGCCGATCGGGTCGCTCGCGGTGACGACGGGCTCGGGAGAGTCGGGGGTGATGGCGTTCATCTGAGCGTCCTTGCTCTCGGTGGTGTCTGTCGGTACTTGATCGTCTACCCGTCCTCGGATTCCGCCGCCTCCGCGATCTCCTCGCGCGGCGAAGCGGGGACCTTGCCGAAGGTCGGGTTGTGCACCTCGCCGAGCGTGATGTGCACCGCCTGCTGGTCCGTGTAGAAGTCGATCGAGCGGTATCCCCCCTCATGGCCGAGACCGGAGGCCTTCACTCCGCCGAACGGGGTGCGCAGGTCGCGCACGTTGTTCGAGTTCAGCCACACCATGCCCGCCTCGACCGCCTGGGCGAAGTTATGCGCGCGCTTGAGGTCGTTGGTCCAGACGTAGGCGGCGAGACCGTACTTCACGCCGTTGGCGAGGGCGAGCGCCTCCTCGTCGGTGTCGAAGGGCGTGATCGCGACGACCGGCCCGAAGATCTCCTCCTGGAAGATCCGAGCGTCGGGAGCGACGTCGGCGAACACCGTCGGCGCGACGAAGTTGCCGGTCGAGAAGCCGTCGGGACGGCCGCCACCGGCGACCAGGCGCCCCTCGGTCTTGCCGAGCTCGACGTAGCTCATGACCTTCTCGTAGTGCTCGGGGTGCACGAGCGCACCCACCTCGGTCGCCGGGTCGTGGGGGTATCCGACCACGACTCGCGAGGCTTGAGCGGCATACCGCTCTACGAACTCGTCGTAGACCGAGCGTTCGACGAGAATGCGGCTGCCTGCCGTGCAGCGCTCCCCATTGAGCGAGAAGACGCCGAAGACCGTCGCGTTGATCGCCGTCTCGAGGTCGGCGTCGGCGAAGACGACCGCCGGCGACTTGCCGCCCAGTTCCATCGAAAGCCCCTTGAGATAGGGCGCTGCATTGCCGAAGATGAGCTGGCCCGTGCTGCTTTCGCCGGTGAAGGAGATCAGGGGCACGTCGGGGTGCTTCACCAGCGCGTCGCCGGCCGCCTCACCGAGCCCGTTGACGAGGTTGAACACCCCGGCAGGCACGCCGGCCTCCTCGAAGATGCCGGCCCACAGCGACGCCGACAGCGGCGTGAACTCGGCCGGCTTGAGCACGACGGTGTTGCCCGTGGCCAGGGCCGGCCCGAGCTTCCACGACTCGAGCATGAAGGGCGTGTTCCACGGGGTGATGAGTCCCGCGACGCCGATCGGCTTCCGGTTGACGTAGTTGATCTGCCGGCCGGGGACCTTGTAGGTGTCATCGGCATGAGCGACGATCAGGTCTGCGAAGAACCGGAAGTTTTCGGCCGCACGCCGCGCCTGCCCGAGCGCCTGAGAGATCGGTAGGCCCGAGTCGAACGACTCGAGCTCGGCGAGCCGGGCGTCCCGGGATTCGACGATGTCGGCGATCTTGTGAAGCACCCGCGAACGCTGGCGCGGCAGCATCCGCGGCCATGGCCCGTCATCGAAGGCGCGCTTGGCGGCCGCGACGGCCAGGTCGATGTCGGCCTTCTTGCCGGCGGCAGCCTGCAGGTACGTCTCGTTCGAGACCGGGTCAAGTACATCGAAGGTCTCGCCGTCGGTCGAGTCGACGAACTGGCCGTCGATGTAGTGCTGGATGCGGGTGGGCAGATCGGCGGGGACGTGACCTGCGGTCGTCGCGATAGAGGTGTCAGTCATCGGTGTGTCCTTCGGTGATGAGGAGAGGATGAGTCAGCGTGGCGGGCGGCGAGGAAGGCGTCGACGGTGCGCCAACGATGGTGCCGGACGGCCAGCTCGATCTCGAGCGGGTCGGCGCCGGCACGGATGAGGTCGAGGATCCCGGTGTGCTCCTTGACGGACTGGTGAGCTCGCGCGGGCACGAACGAGAACGTCGAGTCGCGGATGCCCGACAGCCGCGACCAGCCGTGGCGCACGAGCTCGAGGATGTCCGGGTTGGGACACGGCTCGTAGAGCACCGAGTGAAACTGCTGGTTGCGCTCGGTGAAGGCGTGCGCGTCCAAGCCATCCGAATCATTCGAATCATCGGGCTCGTCCGAGTCGACGGAATCATCAGGACCGTCTGACTCCTCGAGCAGTCGAGCCATCTGCACGTTGATCGACTCGGCGCGGTCGAGGTCTGCGGTGGACAGCAGCGGTGCGGACAGGGCCGTCGCCGCGCCCTCGACCAGGCCGAGGGTCTGCATCGCGAAGACGTACTCGTCTTCATCGATGAGAGCCACATGGGCGCCGACGTTGCGCTCGAACGTCACGAGGCCCTCCGCCTCGAGGCGGCGGATCGCCTCTCGCACCGGGGCGACGCTCATGCCGAGGTCGTCCGCGATCGGCCCGAGCACGAGCCGGAAGCCCGGGCGGTACTCGTCGTTGGAGATCCGCTCGCGAATCCACTCGTAGGCCCGCTGGGACTTGCTGCCGTCGGAGGCCTCAGGCATGGCGGGGCTCATCCGCCGCTCTCCGGCTCCCGGCCCCCTCGAGCGGCGGCGTAGCGTGCCCGCCAGGCGGCATTCATCGGAAAGAGTCCATCGACCGGATGACCCTCCGCGACCTGTTCCGCGATCCAGCCATCCTCGTCCTCTTGCGCGAGGGCCTCGTCGACGACCTCCTCGACGAGGGACGGGGGGATGACGATGACCCCGTCACTGTCGCCGACGATGATGTCTCCGGGCTGCACGGTCGTGCCGCCGCATCCGATTGTCAAGCCATGATCCCATGGAACGTGCTTGCGGCCGAGGACCGCGGGGTGTGAGCCGCCCGAGAAGACCGGTAGGCCCACGGCTGCGACCGCGTCGTAGTCGCGGACGGCTCCGTCGGTGACGATGCCGGCCGCGCCACGGGCGCGGGCGCAGATCGCGAGGATGTCGCCGAGCGTCCCCGCATCAGTCTCGCCTCGGGCCTCGATGACGATCACCTCCCCCTCGCCGACAGCGTCGAACGCCTGCTTCTGCGCGTTGTAGCCGCCACCGTGCGAGGTGAACAGATCCTCGCGGTTCGGGACCATGCGCAACGTTGCGGCGATACCGACCAGCTTGGCTTGCGGATGCATCGCCCGCACGCCATCGATGGTGACGTTGTTCAGCCCGCGCTTGCGCAGATGCGACGACAGGCCGGCGACGGGGCAGCGCTCGAGCTTGTCCCGAAGGACCGGGTCGAGCCTGGGTCCGGCCGCTGACCCCGCCGGGTCCACGCCTGCCGCCTCGGGTGAGCCCCACGCCTGGATACGCTGGGTGTCATCGACCGCGGGAAGTGAGCCCATCGACGCGTCGAAGCCATCGGCACCCTGCACCACGGTGGTCACGAGTCGACCGGAGGTCGGAGCGCCCGGCGCATCCGGAGCGTCCACCTCCACCTCGATGACATCGCCGGGAACGACGACGGATGACCCTGCCGGCGTTCCGGTGAGGATGATGTCACCGGGCTCGAGCGTGAAGTGCTGCGACAGGTCGGCGACCAGCTGGGAGAGTGAGAAGAGCAACCCGGCGGTCGTGTCGTCCTGCGTCAGCTCGCCGTTGACCCAGGTCCGCAGCCGGAGCGCCCCAGGGTCGATCGAGCGGGCGTCGATGAGTGCCGGCCCGACCGGCGTGAAGCCGTCGCCGCCCTTGGAGCGGACGTTGGAGCCGCGGTCGTTCGCGCGCAGATCGTAGAGGCCGAAGTCGTTGGACGCGGTGACCCAGGCCACGTGACTCCACGCATCCGCCAGCGGCACCCGGCGAGCGGCGGCGCCGATGACGAGCGCGATCTCGCCCTCGTAGGCGAGCAGTTCGGTGCCGGCCGGTCGCTCGATCGACGAGCCGGATGCCGCGACCGAACTGGACGGCTTGAAGAAGTACGACGGATGGGCGGGACGCCGTCCGCGTTGATCCGCGCGAGAGGCGTAGCTGAGATGGATGGCAACGATCTTGCCGGGGCGGCCCGGAAGTGATGCGAAGCGGGGGTCTGCACCATCGGTCGTGGCAGAACCTGCCCTGCGCCGTGCGATGTCGTCAGTCATGCTAGCTCCCTCGCTCTTGCGTCGTGATCAAAATCGTATATGATCGGCAATCATCCGGCAAGGTGGTCCTCAGGATGCCCCGGCCATGACACTGAAGTCAGCACGAGCGAGGAGTCCCCCGCGATGTCCACCCCCACGTCCGCTCAGCACCCGCCCGGGTACCCGCCGACAGCGCCGGTTGCGACACTCGCCGAGCGCCGCCGTGTCGTGTTCGCCACCGTCATCGGCACCACCGTCGAGTGGTACGACTTCTTCATCTATGCCGCCGCCGCCGGGCTCGTCTTCAACAAGATCTTCTTCGGGCCGATGGGCGGGCAGCAAGCACTTGTGCTGTCGTTCGCGACGGTGGGAGTGAGCTTCCTGTTCCGCCCACTCGGGGCGTTCCTGGCCGGTCACTTCGGTGACAGGTATGGCCGCCGCGTCGTCCTCGTCCTCACCTTGATCCTCATGGGCGGCGCGACCGCTCTGATCGGCGTGCTGCCCTCCTACGACCAGATCGGCATCGCGGCCCCGATCCTGCTCGTCCTGCTCCGCATCCTGCAGGGCACCTCGGCCGGCGGCGAGTGGGGCGGCGCGGTCCTCATGGCCGTCGAGCACGCCCCGCACGACAAGCGCGGCCTCTTCGGTGCCGGGCCGCAGGTCGGTGTCCCCATCGGTCTGCTCCTCGCGTCCGGGGTCATGGCACTGATGGCGCTCATCGCACCCGGCGACGCGTTCCTGGCGTGGGGGTGGCGCGTTCCGTTCCTGCTCTCGGTCATCCTGATCGGCATCGGCTACTGGGTGCGCCGCCGCGTCGAGGAGAGCCCGGTGTTCACCGAGCTCGCGAAGCGCGCGGAGCAGACCCAGATGCCGATCGTGGCGCTGTTCAAGGCGCACACCCCGCTCGTGCTCATCGCAGCTCTCGTGTTCGCGGGCAACAACACCGTCGGCTACATGACGACAGGCGGATACATCCAGAACTACGCCACGGACCCCGATGGACCGATCGGGCTCGGGCGCAGCCCGGTGCTGTGGGCGGTCGCAGGCTCGGCGGTCACCTGGCTGCTGTCGACACTGTTCGCAGGCTGGCTGTCGGACTATCTCGGCCGCCGCAGGACATACCTCGTCGGCTGGATCCTGCAACTGGCGGGTGTCTTCCTCCTGTTCCCACTCGTCAACACCGGCGACATCTGGGTCCTCTTCGCCGGCCTCGCGATCCTCACGATCGGTCTCGGCTTCACCTACGGCCCCCAGGCAGCGTTGTATGCGGAGCTGTTCCCGGCGTCGATCCGCTTCTCGGGCGTCTCGATCTCGTACGCGATCGGCGCGATCCTCGGCGGCGCGTTCGCCCCGACGATCGCGGCCGCGCTGGTCGGGGCCACCGGCACGACGTGGTCGGTGACGTGGTATCTCGCCGGCATGACCCTCCTTGGTCTCGTCGCGACGCTCCTGCTGCGCGACCGCTCCCACATTCCGCTCGGCCCCGACCATGAGGCCGAGCAGCAGATCAGCCCGATCTACGGACTCTCGAAGGCATGACCAGCGCGCACCTGCCGGCGCACGGACAACACGGATAACACGGACAAAGTTGAGGAGTTCTCATGCAGTTTCATCACCACGGATACGTGTCCACCGATCCGCGCGTCAGCCCCGCAGCAGGAACCGGCCTGGACCGGCCGACCGAGGTGCCAGACGAGGTTGACGTGTTGATCGTCGGCACCGGGCCGGCCGGGATGACCCTCGCCGCGCAACTGTCCCAGTTCCCCGACATCACGACGCGGATCATCGAACGACGCGACGGGCGGCTCGTCATCGGGCAGGCGGACGGCATACAGGCTCGCAGTGTCGAGACGTTCCAGGCGTTCGGCTTCGCCGAGCGGATCATCAGCGAGGCGTACCGGATCTGTGGGATGAACTTCTGGACCCCCGATCCCGCCGACCCGACGAGGATCATCCGCACGGACCGGACCGTGGACGACCCGACGGGGATCAGCGAGTTCCCTCACCTCATCGTCAACCAGGCCAGGGTGCTGGACTACTTCGCCGAGGTGATGGCGAACTCGCCGTCCCGCATGACCCCCGACTACGGACTGGAGTTCATCGGCCTCACCGTTGCCGACGAGGGTGAGTATCCCGTCACCGCCACGCTGCGGGCGACCGCCGGAGAGCACACTGGACAGGAGCGCCGCGTCCGTGCGAAGTACCTCGTCGGCTGCGACGGCGCACGCAGCCCCGTCCGTGAGGCGATCGGCCGCAAGCACGTCGGCACCCAGTCCTACCACGCCTGGTCGGTGATGGACGTCCTCGCCGTCACCGACTTCCCCGACATCCGCACGAAGTGCGCGATCCAGTCGGAGCACGGCAGCATCCTGCACATCCCTCGCGAGGGCGGCTACCTCTTTCGCATGTACGTCGACCTCGGCGAGGTCGCCGCGGATGACAAGGGCGTGGTGCGCACGACGACGGTCGAGACAGCGATCGCCAAGGCGAACGAGATCCTCCACCCGTACACGCTCGACGTGAGGCATGTCGCGTGGTACACGGTGTACGAGGTCGCGCACCGGCTCACCGACAAGTTCGACGATGTGCCGGCCGGGAGCGATCGCACTCCCCGCGTGTTCATCACCGGCGATGCCTGCCACACCCACAGCGCGAAGGCTGGGCAGGGGATGAACGTGTCGATGCAAGACGGTTTCAACCTCGGCTGGAAGCTCGCTCAGGTGCTCACCGGACGCAGCCCCGAGTCGCTGTTGGACACCTATTCGGCCGAGCGGCACGTGGTCGCAAAGAACCTCATCGACTTCGACAAGGAGTGGTCGACTCTCATGGCGAAGAGGCCCGAGGAGTTCGAGGATCCGAAGGCGCTCGGCGAGTTCTATGTCAGCACCGCCGAGTTCCCGGCCGGGTTCATGACGCAGTACTCCCCCTCGATGCTGATCGGCGAGCCAACGCACCAGGTGCTCGCGACGGAGTTCCCGATCGGCAAGCGCTTCAAGTCCGCTCCGGTCATCCGCGTCGCCGATGAGAACCCCATCCATCTGGGTCACCACCATCGCGCCGACGGGCGCTGGCGTCTGTACGCCTTCGCCGACGCCGCAGCGCCCGGCCAGACCTCGGCGCTCACGGAGTGGGCGGAGTGGCTGGCGACGTCGCAGGACTCGCCGGTCGTGGCGTACACACCGCAAGGAAGCGATATCGATCACGTGTTCGACGTCAAGGTCATCTATCCGCAGCAGCACACCGACATCGACATCATGAGCGTCCCGCAGGTCTTCCTCCCGCGCAGCGGCCCGTTCCAGCTCATCGACTACGAGAAGGTCTTCGCCGCCGATCCGCAGGACGACATCTTCGACCTGCGCGGCATCGCTCGCGCCTCCGGTTGCGTCGTCGTCGTGCGCCCCGATCAGTATGTCGCTCACGTCCTCCCGCTCACAGCGACCTCCGAGCTCGCCGCCTTCTTCGCAGGCAACATGCTCGTGCCTCACGGGTCACCCGAGAGGCTCGCCAGGGCCTGACGCTGGCCTGACACCCCCCGCACGACCACCGAGCCCCCGGCCCCAGCCGAGAAGGCGGGGCAACGGACGAACCCGGGGGGCTTCGGGGTGAGAAGCTCGTTTTCCGAGTCAGGAGTTCACGTTGATGATCTCCTGTTGATACGGCGCGATCACATCGCCCGAGATGCGCACGTCGAGCAGGAGGAACGAGCGAGCCGCTGGATCCGTCTGCGTCCACTCGGCGAGCCGGTCGAGATCGCTCAGCGACCGCACGATGACACCCTCGGCGCCGACAGCGCGGGCAAGCCCCGCGAAATCGACCTCCGGGATGCGCATCGGACCCTGCGCGAGTCCCTTCAACCCGTAGAGATTGACCTCCGCGCCGTATGCGGCGTCGTTCCAGACGACCGCGAGCCCGCGGCCGCCCGCGACGCGCACCGCCGTCTCTAGGTCGGCCAACGCCATGAGACCACCCCCGTCACCGGTCGAGAGCACGATGGTCGACTCCGGCCGGGCCAACGCCGCTCCGGGCACGCTGGGAAACCCGAGGCCGATCGACTGGAAGGCCGTACCGACCATGATCATGCGATCCGGTGCGGCGACCGGCCAGTACATGTTCGCCCAGCCGATGAAATGCCCGCCGTCGGACACGACGACGCGGTCTTCGGGAAGCAGCCCGCCGATCCGCACCGCGACCGATCGCGGGTCTAGCCGCCCATCGGCGGCGACCCCGTCGCCGGCAGGGTGGGCCCGCAGCGCCACGGCATCGACCGACTCGCGCCACCCTGACGGCGATGCCTCGAGCGCGGCCAGCGCGTCGACCAGGCGACGCGCCACCACCGACGCATCCCCCTGGATGAACCCGGCGACATGCGGGTGCGTCGCCGACGACGCCGTATCGATCTGGAACACGAGCGTGCCCGGCGCGAAAAGATCGCCGAATCGCATGGTGAACTGGTTGAGGGAGGCACCGAAGACCACCGCGACGTCTGCTTCACGCACGAGCTCCATAGCACCCTGCGCGCCGAAACCGCCGGCCACCCCGAGATCGAAGTGTTGCTCGGGGAAGATCCCGCGCCCGAGTGCGGTGCTTGCCGTGACCGCCCCCGTGGCCTCCGCGAGATCACCGAGCGCTGCTGCCGCTCCGGCGAGCCAGGAGCCACGGCCGGCAAGCAACAACGGGCGCGCGGACGCCGACAGGGCATGGGCGAGGTCGCGGATCGCACCGTCGGCGAACGCACCGTCGGGCATGACCGGGGTCGGCAGGTGCGGCTCCGGTGCGGCTGGGACAGGTCCCACCTCGAGGGTGGAGACGTCATGGGGGATCGCGAGCACCGTCGGCACCCGGTAAGAGAGGGCGTGCTCGATGGCGATGACCGTGGTGGCAGCGGCATCCGCACGCCCCACCGTGTAGGTGCGCGCGCCCACGGCGGAGGCAAGCGCGATCTGATCGACACCCCATGGGCGCGAACCGGAGGTCGGTTCGTCGCCCACGACGAGGACCAGCGGCACCTGGGCCTGCACCGCTTCTGCGAGCGCCGTGAGCATGTTGGTGAACCCGGCCCCGTAGGTCGCGGTCGCCGCCGCGATCCGGCCCGATGCGCGGTAAAACGCATCAGCGGCGACGACGCCGCCTGCCTCGTGGCGGACAGCGGCGAACACAGCCGATGTCTGGCGCTCGAGAGCATCGAGGAAGTACGCGTTCCCGTTGCCCATCAGGCCGAACACGTGGTCGATGTGGCGGGCGAGGGTGACGGCGACATGGGCGGACACGATGGGCATGGAAGACCTTTCGAGACGATGCGGAACGATCCGTATGTGTCTCGCGCGCTGGCTCTCGTGGGGCCGGTCGGCTGCGTGCCCATTTTTCGAGCACCGGCGGGCGCACCTCGCCGGACATCCTGACTATACGACGTAACTACTCAGGACTCGGTGTGGGCATCGGCGTGTCGTGGGGCTGATGTGAC
>JAKDLQ010000316.1 GCA_030452775.1 Micrococcales bacterium
CCAGCGCCTGACCCTGCTGTTCGACGTCGAGGACCACGTGCAGGTCGAGGCGACCTGGGGCATCTACCAGCGCATGATCGCCGCCTACCGCGAGCCCGACCGCGCCAAGGGTCGGCAGCTGATGACGGCGTTGATCGAGTCGGTCAGCAACGGCGTCCCGACCGCCCTCGCCGAGCTCATCACGCTCGGGCGGACCCTGAAGAAGCGCGCCGCCGACGTCCTGGCCTACTTCGATCGCCCCGGCACCTCCAACGGCCCCACCGAGGCGATCTGTGAGTGTCTACCTGGCTGGTCCGGGACCGGCTGGTCAGGATGGTTCCGGTCGCGCTGAACAGCGTGTGACTCTCGAAGCAATTGGCCCGCTTCGGCGGTGCTCTTCCGTTGAATTGTCCACGCTGGGAAGCGCGGCCGGCACCGTCCGGCCCACCTCGGTGACCTGATCAGGAGACTGTCCGACCCCATCTAGATTCACGGGGTCGTGGCCCATCACAGATATGCCCCGACGTGACCTCTACCCGGGCCGGTGCCGGCCGCTTGGCGACCGAGACATCACATCCCCGTCACGAGGAAGGAACGTCGATCACCATGTCGATCGTCGCGCACACCCGCCCATTCGTCATCGGCGTAGACGCCCACGCCCGAACCCATGCACTCGCCGTGCTGGCCTGCCCGACCGGAGAGGTCCTCGATGAGGCACAGTTCCCAGCGACGACTGCCGGCCTTGCCCGTGCCGTCGCCTGGGTCGCACGCCGCACCGGCGCGGACCTCGACGCGCTCTGGGTCATCGAGGGCGTCGGCACCTACGGCGCCCGCCTGGCGCGTGCAGCTGCCGATGCTGGGTACGCCGTGGCCGAGGCACCACGGATGAACGCTCGCGCCAACCGCGGCGTGGGCAAGTCCGACCCCCTGGACGCTCGCCGGATCGCTCAAGCAGCCCTCCCGCTCGACCACACCCAGCTGCGTCTGCCGCGCACCGACGAGGGAGCCCGGGCCGCCCTGCGGATCCTGATCGCCTCCCGCGACCACATCACCAACGAGCGCACCGCCGCGATCAACGCCCTGATCGCGCTGCTGCGGGTCGTCGACCTGGGGATCGATGCCCGAGGCACCCTCAACACCGGCCGGATCAGCGAGATCGCCGCGTGGCGCGCCCGCGCCGAGGAGCTCTCCATCGGCGTCGCCCGCGCCGAGGCCGTCCGCCTCGCCAAGCGTGTCCGCACAGCCGACAGGGAGCTGGGCGACCTCACCCGCCAGATGACCGCCCTGTTGAACGAGAGCCCCGCCGCGGGCCTGCTGGACCAGCCGGGCATCGGACCCGTCACCGCCGCGATCGCCTACGCTGCGTGGTCGCACCCCGGCCGGATCCGCTCCGAAGCCGCCTTCGCCAGCCTGGCCGGCGTCAACCCCATCCCGGCCTCATCCGGCAACACCGTTCGACACCGCATCAACCGCGGCGGCGACCGACGCCTCAACCGCGCCCTGCACATGGCCGTCGTCACCCGCATGCGCATGGACCCCGAGACCCGCGCCTACGTCGACAAGCGCACCGCGCAGGGGCGCACCCCGCGCGAGATCCGCCGCTCGCTCAAGCGCTACCTCGCCCGTCAGATCTACAGGCAACTCAACGCCACGATCACACCTGCGGCGGCTGCTTGACATACATAGGAGATTCAACGGCCGCCTCGAACACCTACGCGGCTCCGCCCTCGGCTTCCGCAACCTCACCAACTACATCGCCCGCAGCCTGCTCGAGACCGGCGGCTTCAGACCCCGACTACACCCTCAAGTGCGATGAGCCCGTTTCCCATCGGACTTGGCGGAACACCTCCCCCGGTTACGTCCGTGCCTTCTTGAACGCGAACCGGCTACTCGGCAACGGCCCCCGGTGGACGGCAGTAGGGGGTTTGGCCGGCGCGATGT
>JAKDLQ010000317.1 GCA_030452775.1 Micrococcales bacterium
TCCGGGCCTCGCTCGTTCCTCGCTCGTGTCCTCACTCCGGTCGGCGCTCACACGCAGTGCCGTCCGGTAGTGGGCAGCGCCTTGGCGACATCGGCGAAGAGCGGCAGGAGCATCGGCACCGCGCCGTAGTCCACGGGCACGAGGACCTCGATCGCGGGGTCGCGGCCGTAGGTCGTGGCCGACGACCCGTCGCTGAGTGAGCGAATCACCCAGTCGACGCCGTTGACCGTGACGCAGTCGTCGGTTGTGGGCGCCGGCGATGGCAGGCCGCAGCGGGCGATGATAGGGGGCGAACCCCACGCTGCGACGGCCGGCGACTGGGGCGCCGTGGACACTCGTGACAGGTCGTCGATCCGTGGTGGCCAGGCCGCGGTCGCGCATACGGGCGAGTCGGCGTCCATCGGGATCGCCACATCGGGTGGTGATCCGCAGCTGCAGAGCAGCGCGACGGCACCGCCGAGCGCCGCCGTCACACGAATTCCGGGGCCCAGATGAGCGAGGCCCAGGTGAGCGAGGACCAGTCGAGCGATCTCAGACGTGGACAACCGTGCAGGTCAGCGTGCGCGTGATGCCGGGCACTTCCTGCAGCTTGGCGATGACGAGCCGGCCGAGGTCATCGACGTTGGGGGCCTCGACTCGGGCAATGACGTCGTAGGGGCCGGTCACGTCCTCGGCCAGCGTCACGCCGCTGATCTCGGCGACCTGCCCCGCCACGTCGGCCGCCTTGCCGACCTCGGACTGAATCAGGATGTAGGCCTGTACCACGAGTCACCTCATTGTCTCGACGCTGGGAAGACTGCTTGCCGGGCCGAGTGTGTCACCGGCCGTACCCAGACGCTACCGTGCCACCGAGAGGTCTCGCCCTCCGAGGGCGAATTGTGACCGAGGAAGAGGTGGCCGGTGCCCATGCGTCCTGGACCGTCGCTGGGCGGTGGCACCCCCCTCCGCGGCCTCGACGAGGATGAGATCCTCGCGAGGATCCTCCCCACCTTCCCGCACTCTCGTGACCTCATCGTGCCTCCCGGCGACGACGCCTCCGTGTTGCGCACCGGGGAGCGCACGATCGCAACGACCGACACGGTCGTCCTCGGTCGTGACTGGCTGGACGAGTGGAGCTCGGGGGCGGACATCGGCCACAAGGTCATCGCTCAGAACCTCGCCGACATCGCCGCGATGGGTGGCCGCCCGACCGGGGTGCTGCTCACCCTCGTGGCCGATCCGGACATCTCCATGGAGTGGGTGCAGGACCACGCGCGCGGGATCGCCGAGGCGTGCTCCGCCGCCGGAGTTGCCGTGCTCGGCGGCGACCTGTCCTCCGCTCCGGCAGGAGTCGTCATGGTCTCCGTCACCGCCCTCGGGGTCCTCGAAGGGGAGCCGGTGCTGCGCTCAGGAGCATGCCCTGGTCACGTCGTGGCCGTCAACGGGTCACTGGGCCTGGCCGCGGCGGGCCTCATGCTGCTCGCCGCGAACCGCGCTGAGCGGCATACGACCGCCGTGGACCGACAGCGACGACCTCGGCCGCCGCTCTCGGCCGGGCCGCAGGCCGCGGCGGCGGGGGCCAGCGCCATGCTCGACGTGTCGGACGGGCTGCTGCGCGACGGCGGCCGGATCGCACGGGCGAGCCGCGTCGTCATCGACCTCGACCCCGAGGCGCTCGAGGCCGACATCGCGAGGGTGTCCGAGGCAGTCGGTCAGGAGGCGGCTCGCGAGTGCGTGCTGGCGGGCGGGGAGGAGCACTCGCTGCTCGCGACCTTCCCTGCAGGCCGTATGCCGCCGGGCTGGCGGGTGATCGGAGGGGTCCGTGCGCTGGCGAGCGGGGAGAACCCCGAGATCTTCGTCGGCGGGGTCCCTCAGCAGGTCACCGGCTGGGACCACTTCCGAGGATGAGCGAGCAGGCGAGGC
>JAKDLQ010000042.1 GCA_030452775.1 Micrococcales bacterium
GTCGGGCAGGGCCCGGGAGTAGATGACGCTGTAGGAGTACTCGAGGAAGGCGTTCTGCATCTCCTCCTCGACGTCGATCCCGACAATCTTCTCCTCGAAGTCCTCCGGTGGAGGCGGTGGCGTGCGGCGGGCCATCCCGAGTGCTGCTCCTTGCGTCTACGACTGAACACCCCATCTTCGCGCAGTCGGGGCGCGGGGCTGCACCTGCCACGCCGTCCGGGCCCTGACCGGCGCGGTAAACATGGTCGCACGCGTCGCCACGCCGGCGATGTGCGCAGCCCCGACTGGCCGGTGTATCGAGGCTCGGCGGCATACCGACGGGGTTGCTAGGTGCCGAACCGCCCCCAATGGGTCACGTCGGCACCGGTGCGACGATGCCTGCGCAGGCTCGGGCTCTTAGGCCCGGGCAGGGCGTAGCCAAGCGCGACCACCCCGATGATCGTGCGGCTCACCGGGATCTGCAAAGCCGCATGGACGGGGCCGTGCTGCTCCGCGGGGACCCCGAAGAAGAGGCTGCCGAGCCCGGCGTCGACAGCGGTGAGCAGGATGAGCAGGCTCGCCATCCCCGTGTCGATGTCCCAGTAGGGCACCGGCCACCGCGCCTCGTCGCGATCGGTCCACCCCTTGTCCGGGGCGGCGTAGCGATCGAGGTAGGCATCCTTGTGCGAGCAACACACGATCAGGACGGGAGCAGCCCGTATGCCGCTCAGCCAGGGGTCGTCGGGCGCTCCGTCGCTGGTCGTCGCGGACCAGAACGTCTCGCGCTCCGGATCCGTGTGCAGGACCACGAAGTCCCAGCCCTGGCTGAAGCCGGCGCTGGGCGCGCGGACCGCGTTGTCGAGGCAGCGTCGGAGGATCTCGTGGGGGACGGGACGGTCGGGGTCGTAGCGCCGGACCATGCGGCGAGCACGAACGACAGACTGGAACTCCATGGACGCAGCCTGCCACCAGCGCACCATGCGCCAGACCGGGTGAGGTGGGGCGTGGCACGATGGGCGCATGTCGGAGGTCGAGAACAGCGGGACGCTCGCGGGGGCATCGGATGCCCTGGCCACGGGCGAATCCACGGATCCGGTCGCTCCGCTCGACTGGGAGGCCGACGTCGTCCTCAGGGACGGTTCGGTCGCTCACGTGCGGCCGATCACTCCCGACGACGCCCGTGGCATCCAGCTCTTCCACTCCAGGCAGTCGGAGGAGTCGATCTATCTGCGCTTCTTCGCCCCGTTGCGCCAGCTCACTGACCGTGACCTGCACCGGTTCACCCACGTGGACTACCACGATCGAGTCGCCCTCGTGGTGACGCTCCACGATGACATCATCGGGATCGGACGCTACGACCGGCTCGATGACGGATCATCGGCGGAGGTGGCGTTCAACATCTCCGACCACTACCAGGGCAAGGGCATCGGGTCGGTCCTGCTCGAGCACCTCGCGGCGATCGCCCGGGAGATCGGCATCACGAAGTTCACCGCCGAAGTCCTCCCGCAGAACCGCAAGATGCTGACGGTCTTCAAGGAGGCCGGGTATGACGTGCATCATCACATCGAGGACGGCGTCGTCGCGGTCTCCTTCGACATCCTGCCAACCGAGCAGTCCAAAGCCGTCCAGCTCTCGCGCGAACACCGCGCCGAGTCCCGTAGCATGCACACGATCCTCTTCCCCGAGCGCGTCGCTCTCGTGGGGGCCGGCCGTCGCGAGCGGTCGGTCGGTCGCCGGGTGCTCGACAACATCCTCGGGGCCGGTTACCAGGGCGACTTCTCCCTGATTCACCCCGAGGTGGACGAGATCCGTGGAGTCCCGGCCTACCGAAGCGTCGGCGAGGTGCCCGGACCGATCGATCTGGTCATCGTCGCCGTGCCGGCCTCCGAGGTGCTCGGCATCGTCCGGGACTGCGGCCGGGCCGGGGTCAAGGCACTGCTCGTGCTCTCGTCGGGCTTCGTCGAGACCGACGGCGGCGGCGCCGGGACGCAGGACGAACTGCGCCGGGAGGTGCGCCAGGCTGGGATGCGCATCGTCGGACCCGCCAGCTTCGGCCTGATCAACAACGATCCGGACGTCCGGCTCAATGCCACCCTGGCGCCGGTGACGCCGGAGCGTGGCCGACTGGGACTCTTCGCCCAGAGCGGCGCTCTCGGCATCGCCGTGCTCGCCTCTGCGGCCCGGCGCGGATTGGGCATCTCCGTTTTCGCCTCGGCCGGGAACCGCGTCGATGTCTCGGGCAACGACCTCATGCAGGGCTGGATCGACGACGAGCAGACCGACACGGTCGGGCTCTACCTCGAGTCGATGGGCAACCCGCGCAAGTTCTCCCGGATCGCGAGGCAGCTGGCGACCGCCAAACCCGTGATCGTCGTCTCGTCCGGGGTCTCGAGCTTTGCGGCACCACCGGGGCACCGGACCCGGACCACGCACGTGCGGCCGGAGGCCTTCGATGCGCTGTTACGTCAAGCCGGGGTGATCCGGGTGGAGAACGTCCATCAACTCTTCGACGTGGCACAGTTGACCCTGCATCAGCCGCTACCGCAGGGGCAACGGGTCGCCATCGTCGGCAACTCCGACGCGCTCGGCGCGCTCAGCGCCGGTGCCTGCCTCAGATGGGGTCTCGAGGTCACGCACGGCCCGGTGTCGCTGCTGCCACAGGCCTCCGCGACCGAGTTCGCCGCGGCGCTCGACTCCGCATTTGCTGATCCGCTCGTGGACAGCGTCATCGCCTGTTTCATCCCACCCCTGGCCACGCTCGACGAGGACGTCACGGCGGCAGTGCGCGCGGTGGTGGCAAAGTATGAGAAGCCCTGCGTCGCAACCTTCCTCGGTATGCGAGGGGTCGAAGGCGGGCTCACCTACGAGCAGCCCGGCGGCATCGCTCGCTCGGTCCCGTCCTATTCGCTGCCGGAGGACGCCATCCTGGCGCTCAATGCGGTGACCCGGTATGCGCAGTGGCGGGCCCGAGACCGGGGTGTGCCGGTGGCTCCCGACGGGACCGACCGATCACGTGCGGATGCGGTCATCGAGGCGGTGCTGGCGGGCGCACCCGAGGGTCGAATGCTCACCCGTGACGAGACCACGGAGGTGCTGGCGGCATACGGCATCCGGCTCTGGCCGGCCACGTCCGTCCTCTCGGCCGACGAGGCCGTAGCGGCGGCCGAGGAGATGACCTACCCGGTCATCCTCAAGTCGGCCTCCCCGATCGTTCGCCACCAGCCCGGGCTGATCGGTGTGCGAGCGGACCTGGGCGATGCCGACGCCGTCCGGGACGCCTACGCGTCGCTGTCCGGGCGCCTCGCCGGCATCGCCCGGGACCCGTTCCTCGTGCAGCGGATGGCGACCCCCGGCGTCTCGTGCGTCCTCGATGCGAGCGAGGACCCGCTCTTCGGCCCGGTGATCAGCTTCTCGATCGCGGGGCCGCCGACAGAGCTGCTCGGCGACATCTCTCACCGGGTCCCGCCGCTGACGGACGTCGACGTCACGGACCTCATCGACGGGGTCAAGGCGGCGCCACTGCTCGCCGGCCACCGAGGCGCTGCCCCGGTCCACCGGGCGGCCCTCGTCGATCTGGTGGCGCGACTGTCGGTGCTGGCCGACGACTTCCCGGAGCTGGTGTCCACCCACCTCAATCCGGTCAACGCCTGGACCGGCGGGGTGGACGTGCTCGGCGCCGAGATCACCGTCCGGCGCACGCGAGCCAGGGCAGACCCCGGTAGCCGCCGCATGACGTGACCGGGCCCGGCTCGTCTCGTCCGGGCGGGTGCAAGGATGGGGTATGCGACGCGCCGCCCCGAACACCGGATCCAGCCTGCCGGCCGGTCTCACCCGCTCCATCACCCACGCCGGCTACTACCCGGCCCTCGTCTGTGACGTCGTCGAGTCCGCGGTGGCCGGTGACGCCGTCGCCGCACATCTTGTCCATCAGGAGACGACCTTCGACCAGGACAGCGTCATGCGCCACGTCACGGTTCTCGTCGTCACGCCCGCTCGGCTCGTCATCGCCCACGCCGACGACCATGCAGTACCCGGAGACCAGCTCGTCGCGACGGCCACGACCGAGACGATCCCGCTTGCGGCGGTGCGCGGTGTCATGGTCACGCACGTCGTCTCGGACCCCGAGACGTTCAGCCCGGGAACGCACTCACGTGACATCACCTTGACGCTGGGCTGGGGCGCGGTGAGCCGGCTCGACCTGCTGCCGGCCCAGTGCGCCGACCCGGACTGCCAGGCCGACCACGGCCTCGAAGGGACGCTCGCCTCCGACGACATCAGCCTTCGTATCAGCGCCGCCGCCGACGGGGCAGAGGCCGTCGCCGCCGCCCTGTCCTTCGCGCGCGATCTCTCGGGGCGCATCGGCGGCTCCAGTCTCGGGGTGTCGATCCCGTGACGGGTGTCGATCCAGTGACGACGTCGGCCCCGGCGCCTCCCGACTGGTCGGCGGGCTCCCTAGCCTCGGTCCTGCCGGCAGTCGCCGACCGGCTCGGGGTGCCCCGTTACTCGGGGCATGACCTCTTCGACCTACCGGAGGCCCGGAGCACCGTCGTGGTCCTCGTGGACGGCCTCGGCCACGACCTGTTGCGTCAGCGCGGAGGCCACGCGCCCTTCCTGCGGTCGCGTCTGGCGACAGCACGACGCATACCGTGTGGCTTCCCCACGACCACCGCGACGTCGATGGGCAGCTTCGGCACCGGGCTACCGCCCGGGTCTCACGGCCTCGTCGGGTTCCAGGTGCTCGACCCGGACACCGACCGGCTCCTCAACCAGCTCTCGTGGGAGGACGGTCCCGATCCGCTCCGGTGGCAGCCGAGCGACACCGTCTTCGAACACGCGGAGAATGCGGGGGTTCAGGTGACCCGGATCGGTCCGGGATACTTCGACGGTTCCGGCCTGACCAACGCGGCTCTGCGGGGAGGTCGGTTCCTAGCGGCCAAGGCACTGCACGAGCGGGTCGACGCGTCGATCGAGACGGTCCGCGGGGCTCCGCGATCCCTCGTCTATCTGTACTGGGGCGACCTCGACAAGACCGGCCACGTGCACGGCTGCCAGTCCTGGCAATGGGGCGACGAACTGGGGTCCATCGACCGTGCGCTCGCCGACCTGGCCGCACGGGTGCCGGCTGGCACCTCGATCGTCGTGACCGCGGACCACGGGATGGTCGACATCCCCTTCGAGAACCGACTCGACCTCGCCGACGAACCAGAGCTCATGGACGGCGTCCGCCATCTGGCAGGTGAGTCACGCAGCCTCCAGCTCCATGTCGACACGGGGGCCGCGACGGCCGTACGGGACGCGTGGCAACAGCGCCTGGGCGCACGTGCCACGCTGATGTCCCGTGACGAGGCGATCGAGGCCGGGTGGTTCGGTCAGATCCGGGACGGAGTCGCGGCACGGATCGGCGACCTCATCGTCAACATGCGCGGCTCGTTCGCCATCGTCCACTCCGGGCTGATGCGCCCCGAGCTCGTCCGGCTGCTCGGACTGCATGGTTCGACCAGCGATGCCGAGATCGCCATTCCCGTCATCGCCGTCCCGCCACGGTGAGCACAGGCGCCGCCACCCGGCGGTGTGCCCTTGGCGGGCCGCTGCCGGGTGGCGGCATTCGGCGCGCGCCCGTTCTCGCCTGCTGCTGGTGAAGAACCGGCCATGAAGTCGGCGAGATCTGATCGAACCGGCCACGAAGTCTCCGTTTTCCCTCGTCGAGCCTGACTTCGTGGCCGCTCGTGCCGGCGATGCCTGACTTCGTGGCCGGTTCGCAGGCCGGGGGTCCTGGTGTGACGAGGCCGGGGCGGGCGCGGCGCTGACCGGCATACGGGATCAGGGTATGACTACGGCACGACTACGGCGCGACCGCGAAGGGTGCGCGCGTGCATCCGTTCGTAGATGGTCGGGGCGTCATCGAGGGAGAAGCGCTCCGTCTCGACGTGAACGGCGCCACGACGAGCCAGCGCGAGCACTTCGTGCAACTCCGGGAGGCTGCCCCAGTAGGGGGCGCGGACCCGCACGTTGTAGGGCAGGGTGAAGAAGCCGACCGGAATCGTGCCACCACCGATGCCGACGATGATGATCTCGCCCTGGGCCCGCACGACCTGCGCGGCGAGGGCGCAGGTGGGATCGGCGCCCACGAAGTCGAATACCGCCGCCGCACCATGGCCACCGGTGACCTCCCGGATCTTCGCCACGGCGGATTCATCGGAGGCGAACGCATGGTGCGCCCCGACCTCAGTGGCGAAGGCCAGCTTCTCCTCGCCAAGGTCGAGGGCCACCACCTGGCACGAGGAGAGTTCGCGCAGGATCTGGATGCCGAGATGGCCCAGTCCGCCGGCGCCGATGACGACGGCCGTCGAGCCCGGCACGAGCAGCGGGAGAACCGGCTTGATCGCGTGGTAGGGAGTCAGGCCGGCGTCAGTCAAGGGGGCGGCAGCAACCGGGTCGAGCCCGTCGAGCGGCACGAGGTGGCGCGGGTGGTCGACAAGGACATACTCAGCCATGGCACCGGGCGCGCCGAGGCCCGGCGGACGGATGGCCAGCTCGGCAGCACGCTCGCAGTACTGTTCGTCGCCTCCGGCGCACGTGGCACAGACTCCGCATCCCCAAGGGCCGTAGATGACGACGGGCTGCCCGACCTCGACGCCCTGCGCCGCCGGGCCTACCGTTTCGACGACGCCGGCGCCCTCGTGTCCCAGGGTGAGCGGAAGCCGAACGCCCAAGGCTGCGAGCTGGCCCTCGGGGAAGCTCATGACAAGCTCGTCCGAGTGGCACGCACCCGCCGCGGTGACCTTGACAAGCACTTCCTCACCCCGGGGCTCCGGGGTCGGGATATCGACCACCTTCGGTGCCTCGCCGACGCTGATGTACTGCATCGCCTTCATGTGATGCCTCCTCGCTCAGTTGGCCGGGTGCGCCGATGCGACGGCAGGGTGTCAGTCTTCCTTGCGACCGAACATGACATCGTCCCAACTGGGCACGCTCGGACGGCCGGACCGACGGCTGCTGGGGCGCTGGGGAGTCGCCTTGGCCTCTGGTGCAGTCTTGGCCTCCGGTGGCATCTCGACCTCGGCCTTGCCCTCAACCTCGGCTTCTGGTGGGTTCGCGTCGTCCGGGGTGTTCGCGTCCATCTGGTGGTCATTCTCCGCCGTCCCGATCACGCCAGGGTCCGCGGCCTGCGCTTCGTCGGAACCCGCCTGGGTCTCGTCGCCCTCGGCGGGTTCCGATGGGGTGGTTGACGCTGCGGCGTCCGGTTCAGGTGTGGGCATCGCCGTGGTGGCACCAGCTGCGGGGTCCTCGTCCGGGTGCAGCTGGGCCTCGGGCGAGAGCCCCACCTGCTCAAGGGGAGGGCATCCTCGGGTTCCGGTGCGGGACCGAGGGTATCGCGTGACTTGGGCCGGCGGCGGCGCCCGCGATGGGAACTGCGCTCGCGCATAGCGGTCATGAGGTCCACCGCCTCATCGGATCGGCGCCGGCGCGGCGCGCCGACACCACCCTCCGCTTCGACGTCGTAGACACGGCTCGGTCGGACGGGCTGCTCGAGATGCGGCGCAGGGAGGGGCCCGGCCATGGCGTCCGCATCGTCCTCGCTCAGCCAGCGGGCCTCATCGTCGGTCGCGGTGATAGTGCTCGTCAGCGGATCGAAGTCCCACGCGGCCTGCCGTTGCCGGCCGCCCGCGTTGAAGTACAGGAGTACCGTCCACGTTCCCCTGTCGACGCGTCGCGCATCCCACCGGGACAACGCTGGATCGATCTCGCGTGAGCTCAGCCGCTCGGCCACCCTGGCACCGAGCGTCGGTGCAGTCCCGTGCCCCGCAACGCGCCACCGGAGCCGAACCTCACGAGCGAGACCGGCGACGTGCTCGCGCTCGGCGAGGATCGGCCCCTCGTAGCGGTGGACCTTCTCGACGCTCCACCCGGCACGATCGGCCACCTCGTCGGCGCTCAGACCCGCCCGGATCATGGCCTGGACGTCCCGGGGCCGCGACACGCCCTCCATCTCGACCTGCAGCTGCCCCATGTGGGCGCGGTCCCGCCGAGCCGCGGCTCGCAATGGCTCATCGAGCTCGACGCGGTAGCGGTGCCCTGAATCGTCGGCGAAGATGACATGCATCCCATCCTCGTGGACGCCGATGAGCCGAAGGTCCTGCATTGGCGCGTCTCCCGGTTCGTCGAACACCTGATTCGGGCTCAGCATGCCACCGCTCAGGGTGAGGTGAAAGCACCCACGCCGGGCCGGTACCGTTTGCACTGGCATGCCGATCCAATTTCACTCCGCGCAACTCGCCCTCGACCTTGTCGGCGTGTTCGTGTTCGCACTCTCCGGCGGGCTCGTGGCCGTCAAGAAGCGCTTCGACCTTTTCGGCGTGTTGTCCCTCGCCCTCGCGACAGGCCTCGGCGGCGGGATCGTGCGTGATGTGCTCATCGGTGCGGTTCCGCCCGTCGGTATCGGTGACTGGAGGCTGCTCACCGCTGCGATCTGCGGTGGCCTGCTCACCTTCATCTACCACCCCGGCGTCGAGCGGATCACTCGGCTCGTGATAGTCCTCGATGCGGTCGGTCTCGCTGTCTTCGCGGTGGCCGGGAGCCTCAAGGCGCTGAGCTTGACGAACGTCCCCCCGACCGCGGCGGTACTCGTCGGGCTGATGACGGCCGTCGGCGGCGGTGTGATCCGCGATGTGCTTGCTGGGCAGGTGCCCGAGGTCCTGCGGCGCGAGCTCTATGCGCTGCCGGCGCTGGTCGGCTCGACCATCGTGGTCGTCGCAGCCCAACTCGGGTCCCTCACTGACTGGGTACTGTGGTCGGCGGTCGCCTTCGTCTTCGTCGTTCGGATCGTGGCCGTCCGACTGGACCTCAGTGCTCCCAAACCCCTGGGTCCGGGGTCGTTTCGAGGCAAGAAGGAGGCAAGCGTCCGGTGAGTGCCTCCCTCGAGCCGTATGACGCCATCCTCCTCCTTGGTTTCGGCGGTCCCGAGGCACCAGAGGAGGTGATGCCGTTCCTGCGGCGCGTCACCGCCGGCAAGGCCATCCCCGAAGGCCGCCTCGAGCAGGTCGCGGAGCACTACTTCCGGTTCGGCGGTCGCAGTCCCATCAATGACCAGAATCGGGCTCTCTTGGCGGCTCTGCGGGCCGAGCTCGATCTCCGCGGGCTCGACACGCCGCTCGTGTGGGGCAACCGCAACAGCGAGCCTTTCATCGATGACGCCCTGCGGGATGCCCACGCCGCCGGGCATCACCGGCTCGTGGCGATCACGACGAGTGCCTACTCCTGCTACTCCTCGTGCCGGCAGTATCGCGAGAACCTCGCGGATGCCGTGACGCTCGTGGCGCAGGAAGGCATCGAGATCGACGTCGACAAGATCGGGCCGTATGCCGCCCGCCCCGGTTTCCTCGACGCCAACCTCGAGCACCTCACCCGCTCCTTGAGGGGACTCGACGGGGTCGCCGACGACGACATTGCGCTGCTGTTCGTGACGCATTCGATCCCCGATGCGATGGACGAGCTGTCCGGCGCGGGGGACGGCGAGGGGCACCTCTACCGGCGTCAGCACCTGGCGCTCGCCTCCGAGCTGACACGGCGGGCGAACCTGGCCCTCGGCCGTGACCTGACGAGTGAGCTCGTCTTCTGCTCACGATCGGGACCGCCCACTCAGCAGTGGCTCGAGCCCGACGTCAACGACCGCATTGTCGAACTCGCCGACCGCGGGACGACAACAGCGGTCCTCGCACCGATCGGCTTCGTCTCCGACCACATGGAGGTCGCCTTCGACCTCGACACCGAGGCGCGCGAGACAGCTGAGCGCGCCGGCGTCGTCCTGGCCCGAGTGCCCACGGTAGGCACCGCCCCCTCGTTCGTCGCCGACCTCGTCGACGCCGCCCTGGAACGAGCCGCCGAACGACGCGGTGAGACGATCCCCGACTTCGCGGGCCGGATGCCGTCGGTGTGCGCGCCCGGATGCTGTCCCAACCCACGCACCACGCGTCCGGCGCTGTGCGGTCGCGACTGACGACGGAGCCCCTATGTCACCACAGTCACATCCCCACGGCACGTCCGACTCCACCCGTGAGGTCGACGTGGCCGACGCTCTGGTGACCGACCTCGAGCGGTTGAGCGTGGAGTTCGCGACCACAGCCGCTCGGTTCATCCGCGACGAGCGTCCCACGCGGGTCCGGGTCGCGGACACGAAGTCAACGGACACCGACGTCGTCACGATCATGGACCGAGAGTCTGAGTCCTTGCTGCGCCGCCTGATCCTCGCCGCGCGTCCCGATGACGCCATCCTCGGTGAAGAGGGGTCGGACGTGCCCGGCACGTCCGGCCTGACGTGGATCATCGATCCCATCGACGGCACCGTGAACTACCTCTACGACATTCCCGCGTATGCCGTCTCCGTGGCCGTTGCCGTCGGTGACGCGCACACGGAGGGAGCGTGGCGTGCCATCGCCGGCGCCGTGGGAGACCCCTGCCGCGGACTCGTTCACCACGCTCGCCGAGGCGGCGGTGCCTGGACCCGCCGCGAAGGTCGCGGTGGCGCCGAGCCGGCGCGGCGGCTTGCGGTGTCCGCCGAGGACAGCCTCGGTCGCTCACTGCTCGCGACCGGCTTCGGTTACGCCGCCGAGGTCCGCTCGCGGCAGGCGGAGGTGCTCCGTCGTGTCCTGCCACAGGTCCGCGACATCCGCAGGATCGGCAGCGCCGCGCTTGACCTCGTGCGGGTGGCCGACGCCAGCGTGGACGCCTACGCCGAGTCGGGCATCAACGCTTGGGACCTGGCCGCGGGCTGGCTCATCGTCGAGGAGGCCGGCGGGGTCGTCGTCGGTGTCGGGGAGCACCCTGGTAAGGCGTTGACCGTCGCAGCCGGCCCAGGGCTCGTGGCGCAGGTCCGCGCCCTCTTCACGCAGCCTTGACCCGCTCGTCGGGGTCGATCGGTGCGGAACCGATCTCAGGCCGGGTTGTAGGCCTCGAGCACGGGTAGACTCACGCCGTGTTCGGCGGCCACCCGGGCAAGGGACTCCAGCTGGCCGGTGTGCACTTGGACGGCATAGTCGTCGCCGTCGCGACGAGCCCGGTCAAGGTCTTGCAGAACGCTGTGAACTCGCTCCCTGATCTGCTCGATGAACTCACTCATGGTGCACCTCCTGTGGTGTTCGCGGGACCGTGACAACTGGCTCTGAAACCTACCCTCTCACCCCGCGCCGGCGTCCAATCCGGAGCGCCGCAAGGGCTCGCGGACGATTCAAGCCGAGCCCATCGGGGTACAGAGGTGACAGGCCCCGCCGGATGAGGCACAATCCGCGCACGCGGGTTGTTTCTCATCTGCGGGCGCCGCGAGGCGCTCTCGATGGAACTGATGGGAACAAGGACGGCCCTCGAGACGTTCCTTCGACACAACGGCGCTGCACCACCAAGGAGTGAGAAGACCCACTATGGCAACCGATTACGACGCGCCACGCAAGACCGATGACGACCTCAGCGAGGACTCCCTGGAGGAACTCAAGGCTCGCCGCGTCAACAAGAGCTCGTCCAGCGTGGACGTCGACGAGACCGAGCAGGCCGAGGACTTCGAGTTGCCCGGTGCCGATCTGTCCGGTGAGGAGCTGTCCGTCCGGGTGCTGCCCACCCAGTCGGACGAGTTCACCTGCGGGCGTTGCTTCCTCGTTCATCACCGCAGCCAATTGGCCAAGGAGGTCAATGGCCTGATGATCTGCACGGAGTGTGCGGCCTGAGCGGGGCCGCGGAGCACGTAGGGTCGGTCATCGTGACCGACCCTCGCGCTTGTCCCGACCCCGCTTGCCCCGGCCACGTGCATCCCGACATGGCGACAGCCATGACCTCTGGTCCTTGTGCCGAGCCTGTGACTCTGTCCTCGGTGGGCACCATCCACATCGGCATCGTGCGACTCGACCCCGATCTCGAGCTGCCTCGCTATGCGCACGCCGACGACGCGGGCGCCGACCTGGTCGCGCGGGTCGACGTGACGATCGAACCCGGCCGGCGCGTCCTCGTCCCCACTGGGGTGGCGTTGGCCATGCCTGCGGGGCATGCGGGCTTCGTGCACCCCCGATCCGGTCTGGCCGCACGACACGGCATCTCGATCGTCAACGCTCCCGGGACCGTGGATGCCGGCTACCGCGGCGAGATCATGGTCAACCTCATCAATCTCGACCCTGCCTCCGCCTTCACGGTGCATCGCGGCGATCGGATCGCGCAGCTGGTCGTCCAACGGGTCTCACGGGCCGAGTTCGTCGTCGTGGATTCGCTCGACGAGTCCGTTCGGGGGGACACTGGACATGGGTCGACGGGTGGCTTCGGCTCGCCCGGGCCCGCGACTGGCGGGATCGAGAGCAGCAACCAAAGGACGGATTGACGTGGGACTCTTCAGCCGGGGCAAGACCAAGCGGGACGAGCCGGTGTTCGATGGCGAGGTCGCCCCCGACGACGAGGCCGCCACCGAGGACGAGCCCGGGGCGGAGTCCGCCGCGCACGATGCGGCGTCCCGTCCGCTCGACCGCTCCGAGGTCGACGACGACTCCGGGTACCTCAAGCTCGGGTCCATCTGGCTCCAGGGCCGCAACGGCATGGAGCTGCGCCTCGAGGTCAACGAGCAGGAGCAGCAGATCACCGGCGTCACGGCCGTGCTTGGCGAGTCCGCGGTGCAGCTGCAGGCCTTCGCGGCGCCTCGAAGCGAGGGCGTCTGGATCGATATCCGCAACGAGATCGCGGAGAGCATCACCACCACCGGAGGCACCGCCGAGGTGGTCTCCGGCGAGTTCGGGGAGGAGCTGCAGACGCAAATGCCGCAGCCCGACCAGTCCGGGGGCACGATCTTCATGCCGGCACGCTTCGTCGGTGTCGACGGGCCCCGCTGGTTCCTGCGCGCCGTCATCAGCGGCCGAGCCGCGGCCGAGCCCGCCTCCGCGACCGAGATCCACACCCTCATCCGCACCCTGGTGATCGACCGGGGCGAGGACGCCATGCCGCCACGTGAGCTGCT
>JAKDLQ010000043.1 GCA_030452775.1 Micrococcales bacterium
CCGGCGAAGCTCGAGGACTCCCTGCGTGTCCGGGTAGCCGAATGCCGCATCGGGCACCTGATTGAGCACCGCCCGGTAGTGGCGCAGCCACTCACGGCGAGGAAAGGACGCAAGATCAGGAAGTCCGCTCAACGCCCGGGCACCGTGGCCCGCGCCGCCGCGAGGCGCGCCGGAACACGCCTCGGACCCCGCGCGCGCCATCACCCGCGTCCCGGCACCCTGGCGCGCCTGCAGGTAGCCCTCGGCGATCAGCTGCTCGTAGGCCTGGACCACCACCGAGCGGGCCACCGCGATATCGGCGGCCAGCACCCGTGAGGGGGGCAGCGCCGTGCCGGCGGGCAGCCGCCCCGAGCGGATACCGTCGCGCAGCGCGTGCTCGAGCTGGGCTCGCAACCGGCGCGGCTCACTTCGATCCAACGCGACGAGCAGATCGGCCGGCCCCTGGCCCAGCGAATTGGACCCCATAATCACCCCCGGATTGGCTCTCGTCCCACAACCAGCACGATTCTACGCTCGGAAGCATGAGCCGAACGAACACACCAGGAGGCCGCCAGTGAGCCTCCACCCCGCCATGAAGATGGTCAAGAACCGCATCCAGGCAGCGTCGTTGACGCTGGCCGCCGCCGCCCTCGGCGCGGCGATGCTGACCGCCGCGGCGCCCGCCCAGGCCGCATCGAGTCACGGCTACGAGGGGCAGGTGATCGCCACCGGTGGGCTGCGCGTGCACACCATGCCCAGCATGTCCGGCAAGGTCAACACCACGCTGCGTAACGGGCAGACCGTCCCGCTCGTGTGCGCCGTGCACGGCCCGTCGGTCGGCGGCAACCACCTGTGGTACCTGCTGCCAGCGGCCCCCGGCGAGGGCGGCTGGGCCACCGCCCGCTACATCCGCAACCTCGGGTCACCGCCGCCCTGGTGCGGCACCGGGCAGGTCTTCGTCATCAAGACCACGGCCGCGCTCAACGTGCGCACCGGCCCCACCAGCGCGGACCCGCGCGTGGAGACGCTTGCCCGAGGCGCCGGCGTGGACGTGAGCTGCAAGCTCGAAGGCCAGAACGTGGCCGGCAACGCTCTGTGGTATCAGACCCGAGGCGGACACTGGATCGCCGCCCGCTACGTGGCGAACATCGGCCGCGCTCCCACCTGGTGCGACTGAACCGACCAACCGCGTTGCCTGGACCAGCCCTCCCCCTTTGGTCCAGGCAACGCCGGAGCCGGAACCATCCAGACCCCTGGGCCACCCTGTCGCCGGTTCACCAACCTGGCCGTCCACCCGGTGACCCGTCGAACAGCGAAAGAAGCCGAAGGGAAGCTCTGCGAAGTGAGCATGCTGGACAACCAACACGCGTCGACCGGACCGAGCCAGCTGCCCGGGCGGGTCTGGCTCGACGTCGAGACCCCGTGCCAGAACCATGACGCCGGATTGTGGTTCTCCGAGACTGCCGACGGTCTGGCCAGAGCGAAGCGGCTGTGCCGCGGCTGCGCGCTGCGCACCGAGTGCCTGGCCGGCGCCCTGGCGCGACGCGAGCCCTGGGGCGTATGGGGCGGTGAACTGTTCGATCGCGGCGTGCCGGTGGCGACCAAGCGCCCTCCCGGCCGCCCACGCAAGCACGACGGCGGGGACCGCCAGGTCGCCGACCACACCCTCATCGACGCGGTGGGCCACCAGCTCGACGGTGAGCCCAGCGTGCTCGCCACCGGCGGCGCCACCAGCGGAACTGCGGCATGAACCAAACCGGCGCGCTCAGTCTGAATCCGTGCAGGCAGTGTTAGCGCCACCTTCCGGTGAACGAACCTGGCTGAGGGTGCCGCGGTGAGCCGAGCGCCGGGCGCTGACCTTCAGTTGGTGCAGACCTGACTCCCCGCCCTTGGGCCTAGACATGGCCTGGACGGGGCCTAGACGAACTCCCCTGGGGGTGTGCCGGACAACGTCTCCGCATCGAGGGCCGACTGCAGGATGACGACCGCCGCAGCCTGGTCCACGACGGCTCGCTGCCCCCGTCCCGGCACTCCACTATCGCGTAGTCTCCGGTGTGCGGTCACGGTCGTCAAGCGTTCATCGACCAGCCGCACGGGGATCGGCGCCAGCCGGGCGGCCAGCCGGGCGGCATACGAACGGGCCGCTCGTGCGGCCTCGCCCTCCTGCCCCGAGAGGTGCAGCGGGAGGCCGACGACGACCTCCACGACGTCCGAGTCGGCGGCGAGCGCAGCGATCTCGACCACGTCGGCCGACCCGGCGCGATCGCGAGTCACCGTCCGCACCGGGCTGGCGAGGATGCCCGCTGGGTCGCAGACGGCGACCCCGACGCGGACCTTGCCCACATCGATGCCCAGCCGCCTGCCAGGCCGCACGGGTCAGGCCTCCCGGGAGCGCACCTGGATCTCGACCGCGCCGAGCGCCGCCGAGACCGCGGCCGTGTCCGTGCCGCCACCCTGGGCGATATCGTCCCGGCCGCCACCACCGCCCCCGAGGGCCCGGGCCGCGACCTTGACGAAGGCGCCGGCCTTGAGCCCAGCCTCGCGGGCGCGCTCGTTGGTCGCCACGATGACGATGGGGCGACCTGCGGCCACGGACGCCATGGACACGAGGACAGGCCTGTCGTTGCCGAGCCTGCCGCGCACCTCGAGGACCAGCGCCCGCAAGTCCTCGGCACCAACCCCCTCACCGGCGTCGTGACTGACGAAGGTGACCCCACCGATATCGCGGGCCGAGGCGACGAGCCCCGAGGCAGCCGCGAGGACCGAGGCCTGCGCGGCCGCGGCAATCTGCTTCTCGGCCTCCTTGAGCCGGGTGAGGATGCTCGCGATGCGGTCCGGCAGCTCGTCGGGGCGCACCTTGAGGGCCTGCGTGAGCTGGCCGACGATGGCTGCCTCACGGGCGAGGTGGGTGTAGGCATCGGCACCGACGAGCGCCTCGACGCGGCGCACCCCCGCGCCGATCGAGGCCTCGCCGAGCAGCTTGACGACACCGAGCTGGCCGACCCGCAGGGCGTGGGTGCCGCCGCAGAGCTCGCGGGACCAATCACCGATCGACACCACGCGAACGCGGTCGCCGTACTTCTCACCGAAGAGCGCCAACGCCCCCATCCTGCGGGACTCATCGAACGACATGACGTCCGCCGTCACCGCGAGGTCATCGAGCAGTACCGAGTTGACCTTGCCCTCGACGTCGGCCATCGCCGACTGCGGCACGGCGCCCGGTGCCTTGAAGTCGAAGCGCAGCCGACCCGGGGAGTTCTCGGATCCGGCCTGGGTCGCCGTCTCACCGAGGGTCTCGCGCAACGCCTGGTGGACCATGTGGGTCGCGGTGTGGGCACGGGAGACCGATCTGCGACGGGCCACGTCGACCTCCGCCTCCGCCGTCTCACCAGGACTGACGTCACCCTCGAGCACCGTCGCCCGGTGGACGATGAGGCCGGTGATCGGCTTCTGGACGTCGCGCACCTCGATGAGCGCGCCGCTCGCGAGCCGGATGGTCCCGTGGTCCGCGAGCTGGCCGCCGGCCTCCGCGTAAAGAGGGGTGCGATCGAGCACGAGCTCGATGTCATCACCACGCCCGGCGCGGGCGACGACCTCACCGTCGCGGATCAGGCCGCGGACCCGGCTCTCGGACACGACCTCGTCATAGCCGGTGAACTCCACGTCCCGGCCGATCTCGTCGGCGATCTGCCGGTAGACATGGGTGTCGCCGTGGGCGCTCTTCTTGGACCGGGCATCGGCCTTGGCCCGGTCCCGTTGCTGCGCCATCAGCCGGCGGAATCCCGCCTCGTCGACCTCCACGTCCTGCTCGGCGGCCATCTCGAGGGTGAGGTCGATGGGAAACCCGTAGGTGTCGTGCAGCGCGAAGGCCTCGTCGCCGGACAGCGTGCTGCGGCCGGATCTCTTGACACCGGCCACCGCGGCGTCGAGTCGGGTCGTGCCGGAGGCGAGCGTGTGCCGGAACGCCTCCTCCTCGGCGTAGGCGACCTGGCTGATCCGCTCGAAGTCGGTCCGCAGCTGCGGGTAGGACTGGCTCATCCGCTCCATGCTGACCGGCAGCAGGTGCGGCAGCGATGGCTCGTCGACGCCGAGCAGACGCATCGCGCGCACGGCCCGGCGCATCATCCGTCGCAGCACGTAGCCGCGTCCCTCGTTGCCCGGTGTGACGCCATCCCCGATGAGCATGAGGGAGGTGCGCACGTGATCGGCGACGACGCGCAGTCGTACGTCGTCGGGATGACTCTGTGCCGCGACGTGGCTGGGGTTCGCGCCGTAGGCCTTGCCCGACATCTCGGCGGCCTTGTCGAGCACCGGGAAGACCTCGTCGATCTCGTAGAGGTTGTCCACTCCCTGCAGGACGCTGGCCACCCGTTCGAGACCCATGCCGGTGTCGACGTTGCGCGCCGGCAGCTCTCCCGCGATGTCGAAGTCGACCTTGCTGCGGACCGCACTCAGCTCGTACTGCATGAAGACGAGGTTCCAGATCTCCATGAAGCGGTCCTCATCGACCGCCGGCCCTCCGTCCTGTCCGTACTCGGGTCCGCGGTCGATGAAGATCTCGCTGCACGGCCCGCCCGGGCCGGGGATGCCCATGTGCCAGTAGTTGTCGGCCTTGCCGCGTCGGACGATCCGCTCCCGCGGGATGTCCGTCAGCTCGACCCAGAGCCCCGCCGCCTCGTCGTCCTGCTCGTAGACGGTCGCCCACAGGTGCTCGGGGTCAAGGCCATACCCACCGTCTCGTTGCGACGTCGTCAGCAGGTCCCAGGCGTAGGAGATCGCGCCTTCCTTGAAGTAGTCGCCGAACGAGAAGTTGCCGTTCATCTGGAAGAACGTGCCGTGACGGCTGGTCCTGCCGACCTCCTCGAGATCGGCGGTGCGCACGCACTTCTGCACCGACGTCGCGCGCGACCACTTCGGCGTCTCCTGCCCGACGAAATAAGGGACGAACGGGACCATCCCGGCATTGACGAACAACAGGTTGGGATCGTGGAAGGGCAACGGCGCGCTCGGCACCACCGTGTGGCCCCGGCTCTCGAAGAAGGAGAGCCAGCGACGCCTGATCTCGGCGGTTTCCATGGGCGTTCGCGTCCTCGCATTCGGTGCAGGGTGGGCAGCTGCGGGACAGCGCGCGGCAGCGCCAACCCAGTAGTCCAGCCTAGCCGACGCCGTACCAGGCTCCGTGCGAGCAGGAGCAGGCCGTATGCCGCTCACGCAGCTTCGTGGCGGCCGCGGCCGCTACTGCTCGATCCAGATCTGCGTCATGACCGGCATGCCGCGGTTCGGGTCGTTGATGACGTTCCTGACCTTGGTACCGAACACGTAGTTGGCCTTGCTGTACTGGTAAGGGATCGCCGGCAGGTACGTCTCGAAGAGCCACCTGTCGAAGGTGCCCCACTCGGGCCCCTGCTCGCCGATGGGCAGTGCCTGGATGCGAGCGATCCTGGAGTCGATCGTGGGATCCGAGATGTTCCCCCAGCCGGTGCCGCCCTGCGAGAGCGCGACCGAGGCCACCGTGGGCGGGAAGATCGAGTCGGCCGACGGCCAGTCGAAGCACCATCGGACCGGGTCCTGCAGCATGTTGATCGGGGCGTCGAGCTTGCCGGCCAGGGCGCGACGCTCCCTGGCCGAGACGCCCTTGTCTGCGACCGTGAACCCGGCCTTCTCGAGCCCCTGCTTGCGAGCCTCGTTGACCTTCCGCCCGCCAGGCGAGTCCTTGTTGTAGTAGTAGCTGAGCTCGAACTGCTCCTCACCGGCCTCCTTGAGCATCTCCTTGGCCTTGGCCGGGTCACCGTTGCCCGTGCCGTCGAAGCCGTCGACGCCCTTGTAGTCGACCCAGCCCGGGATCTGCGGCGGGATGAACGTCGTGCCCGGTGTGTAGGAGTGCGTGGACTCTCCGGCCGCCTTGCGGATCGAGTCGAACGGGTACGCGACGGCGACCGCCTTGCCGACCGGCATCGGGATCTTGCGCGTGTCCAGGTTGACGGTGAACACGCAGGTGGACGGGCCCTCGACGAACTGGTCCTTCTTGGGGCCCTCGACCTGCCGCGCGAGCGAGGAGTCGAGCGGGCTCCAGTTGAGGGACGTGGCATCGACGCCGTCGCTCGCAAGGATCGCGGCCTGGACCTTGCCGTCGGAGACACCGAACCTGAAGTCGTAGCCATCGAGATAGTTGTTGCGGGCGGGGTCAGAGTCGGGGTCCCACTGGTCGTTGCGGACGAGCGTCAGCTCGGAGCCGGGAGTGTACTTGTCGAACTTGTACGGGCCGGTGGCAAGCGGGTGCAGCGTGTAGTCCTGCTTCGTGTCCTTCTCCTCGGGGATGGGCGAGAACTGCGGGTAGGCCGCGAAGAACGGCAGCGACTCGAAGCGCTTCCGGAGGTGGATGACCACGGTCTGGTCGTCGGTGGCCTCGGCGCCCTTCCAGTCCTTGTCACCCTGATAAGGACCGAGATAGTCGGCGCCGTCCTTGAAGAAATCACGCTGGTACGTCGGTGCGTTGGCCGCGAGGTCCTTGTCGAAGGAGCGCTTGATCGCGAAGACGACGTCCTGGGCGGTGACGGGCGAGCCGTCCTCGTACGTGATCCCCTCCTTGAGGGTGAACGTCCACGTCAGACCATCATCGGAGACCACGCCAAGGTCCGTCGCGAGGTCCGGGACGAGGACCGACCTGCCCTCCCGGAAGGCGTAGCTCGTCAGCGTGCGGTGGGTGATCCCGAGGATGGCGAGCGTGTCGGCGTCGTACTGGTCGCTCGGGTCGAAGTTGGCCGGAGTCGACGCGTAGGGGACGCTCAGCGTGCCGCCCGGCTTGGCTCCCGGCACCTCCGGAGCACGGCCCTCGGCGTCGGGCATGAGGTTCGATGCCGTCTGCCCCACCGTGCCACTGCCAGTCTGATCGGGCGACGACGGCTCGTTGGATACCGGCGCCTCGCAGCCTGCGACGAATACGAGGAACCCCGCCGCTCCCGCGATCAGGACTCTGGCCCAGCGCATATGTGGAGCTCCCTACTGTCGTTGCGTATGCACTGTCGTTGCGTATGCGCACACCCGCTTCACCCTCGGATGGCGCAACCATGACACAGCGCCCTGTCCGGCGTTATGGAGGCAGGCGTCGGTGGACCGCCCGCAGCATCGCCACGAACCCTCGCGGTCGGCGAGAGCACAGCTCACGGCATACGGTCACTGCGCACGTCCGAGCCTGGCCCGCAGCCATTCCCAGCGGGCCTGTAGCCGCTCCTCGAAGCCACGATCGGTCGGTCGGTAGTAGTCGGCGCTGCCCACCAGGTCGTCGGGCAGGTACTGCTGCGCGGCGATGCCGTCCGGCTCGTCGTGGGCGTAGACATAGCCGTCCCCGTGTCCCAGCCGCGCCGCCCCCGCATAGCCGGTGCCTCGCAGATGCGGGGGCACCGCGCCGCCGTGCCCCGCCCGGACGTCGGCGATAGCCGCATTGATCCCGGCGTAGGCGGCGTTGGACTTCGGCGCGAGGCTGTTGTGCACGACGGCCTGGGCCAGGATGATCCGCGCCTCGGGCATGCCGATCTGGGCCACCGCGTGCAGGGCGGCCACGGCCGTCTGCAGCGCCGTCGGATCGGCCAGGCCGATATCCTCGCTGGCCGCGATGACGATGCGCCGGGCGATGAAGCGGGGGTCCTCCCCCGCCTCGAGCATCCGGGCGAGGTAGTGCAGGGCAGCGTCGACGTCGCTGCCCCGCATCGACTTGATGAGGGCGCTCGCAACGTCGTAGTGCTGATCGCCCGTGCGGTCGTAGCGGACCGCGGCGTGCGCCACCGCCTGCTCGACGTGGGCCAGACCGATGCGCACCGGGTCATCCGTATGCCGCCCCGCCGGCTGCGCGTCCAGGGCGACTCCTGCGGCGGCCTCCAGCGCGGTCAGGGCCCGTCGCGCGTCGCCGCCGCTGACCCGCACGAGGTGCTCGGCCGCCTCCGCGTCGAGGGTGTGCGCTCCCCCGAAACCTCGCTCGTCGACGAGTGCCCGGTCGATAACCTCTCGGATCTCGTGGTCGGACAAGGAGCTCAGCGTGACGAGCACCGATCGGGACAGCAACGGCGCGATGATGCTGAACGAGGGGTTCTCCGTCGTGGCCGCCACGAGGATGACCGTGCGGTTCTCCACGCCGGGCAGCAACGCGTCCTGCTGGGCCTTGGTGAAGCGGTGGATCTCATCGAGGAAGAGCACCGTCTGGCGCCCGTAGAGGTCCCGCTCCCGGATGGCGGCCTCCATGACCGAGCGGACATCCTTGACCCCAGCGGTCACGGCGGACAGTTGGACGAACCGGCGATCCTCCGCCGTCGCGACGAGGTGGGCCAGGGTCGTCTTGCCGGTCCCCGGCGGGCCCCAGATGATCGCCGACAACGGACCGGCGGCGCCGCCCGATCCCTCGATGAGTCTCCGGAGCGGGCTGCCGGTACGCAGGACGGGCGCCTGCCCGTGCACCTCCTGCAAGGTCCGTGGCCGCATCCGGACGGCGAGCGGCGCCGAGCCGGCACTCGCCGGCTCGGCCCGGCGCCGGGCCGCGCCTGCGGCACCGAACAGGTCGTCCGAGGTCACTGTGGGAGGCTACCTGTCGTGCCACCCCCACCAGTGCCGGACGAGCAGCCCTCGCCGCCGCGACCGCGGACCCCACTCACCCGGCTCGGCAGCATCATCGGGCGGCACCCGAGGACCTGGGTCATCGCCTGGATCGCGACTGCCGTGGTGGCCTTCGCGGTGGCCATCGGCGGTGTGACGGGCGAGTCGCTGTTCAACCGCCTGCATTCCGGGGACCCGGCCGTCTCGGGTCAGTCCCAGGACGCCCGCGAGATCATCGAGGCGGCCGAGCCGGCGCTGCGCAACGTCATGCTCCAGGTTGACGGGGCACCCCTGCAGGACGAGCGGGCTGTCGCGGCCGCCGCCGCACGGACGGCCGAGCTGGAGACGATCCCGGGAGTCGAGGCTGTCCGATCCCCCCTGCTGTCGCCACGCGGTCTCACCGATCGTGCGGTGGCGCCGCTGCTCGCCGGAGGAACGCCGGAGTCCGGGCGATTCCTCACGGTCGTCGACTTCGAGCCGGGACTGGCCAAGAGTGCGCAAGACGCCGCCGACGCGGCCGTCGACCGCGGCTTCGAAGCGGTCGTCAGTGCCTTGCCGGGAGCCACTGGCACCGTCGGCAGCGCCGATCACGTGATCAAGGCCATCACCGGCACGATCGAGCGGGACCTGCTGCGCGGCGAGGGGATCGCCCTGCCCCTCACCTTCATCGTCATGTTCTTCGTCTTCGGCGGGTTCGTCGCGGCGGGCATGCCGATCATCGGGGCGATCGTCGCCATCGGCGGCGCCCTGCTGTCGCTGTTCGGCTTCTCTCACGCCCTCGACCTCGACGCCACGGTCGTCAACATCGTCACGCTGCTCGGGCTCGGCCTGTCGATCGACTACGGCCTGCTCACGGTCAGCCGCTTCCGGGAGGAGCTCGGCGCCGCTCGGACGCACCGGGTCACGACGCGGGAGGAGGCGATCGCCGCCGCCGAGCGGACCGTCGCCACCGCAGGGCGCACCGTCCTGTTCTCGGGCATCACCGTCGCCATCGCCTTGTCCGGACTGCTCGTCTTCGAGGCGGAGATCATGAAGGCCATCGGCCTCGCAGGGGTCAGCGTCGTCCTTGTCGCGATGGTCGTGTCCATCACGCTCGTGCCCGCGCTCGCGGTGCTCGGCGCGAGGCGGCTCTCCCGCAAGGCGTCGGCGCCGACGTCGGACGTCGGCGGCTTCTTCCGGCTCGCCGCCGGCGTGCAGCGCCGGCCGGTGGCGATCCTCGTGGCCGGCGCCGCCGTCCTGGTGACCCTGGCCCTGCCGACGTTCGATATGCGCCTCACCGCCTCGGGCACCGAGCTGTTGCCGACGTCGGCGCCGCAGCGGGTCTTCTTCGAGACGCTCGACTCGGACTACCCCGCCCTGTCAGCGCCCGAGGTGTCGGTGGTCGCCGAGACGACCGACACCGCGGCGGCGCGCACGTGGTTCGCCCGATACCGGGCCGAGCCGGGCGTGACGTCGGTCGACGTGCGTCCACTGGACGACCAGCACCAGTTGGCCACTATCCGGGTCGAGGGTCCACCGACCTCGGATGAGGCGCAGGACCTCGTCACCCGCATCCGCGGTGACCCGGCCCCCTTCCCCACCCTGACGACCGGCCAGGCTGCGGGACAGATGGACTTCCTCGCCTCGATGGCCCGTGGCGCGCCGTATGCCGCCGGGCTCGTCGTGCTCGGCACCTTCCTGCTGCTCTTCCTCATGACCGGGTCGGTCGTCATCCCGCTCAAGGCGTTGCTGCTCAACGTGCTCTCGCTCGGCGCCGCCCTCGGCGTCGTGGTCTGGATCTTCCAGAACGGCCACCTGTCCGGGCTGCTGCACTTCTCCTCGGTCGGCGCGATCGAGTCGATGGTGCCCTTCCTCGTCCTCGCCTTCGGCTTCGGCCTGTCGATGGACTACGAGGTGTTCCTCCTGTCCCGCATCGCCGAGGAGTACCGCAGCGGTCACGACAACGATCGAGCCGTCTCGCTCGGTCTGCAACGCACCGGCAAGATCATCACATCGGCCGCGCTGCTCATCATCATCGTCTTCGCCGGTTTCATCGCCGGCGACATCCTCATCGTCAAGGAGATCGGTGTGGCGCTCGTCGTGGCCGTGGCGATCGACGCGACGATCGTGCGGATGCTGCTCGTCCCGGCGACGATGACCCTGCTCGGGCGCTGGAACTGGTGGGCCCCCGCCCCCCTGCGCCGCCTGCACGACCGCATCGGCATCGCCGAGTAGCACGCCCGACCACGCGAGGCCGTATGCCGCCGAGCCGGCGAAGCGCAGCGGCATACGGCGTGGACGTGCTTGGCTCTCACGCCTGCGCGGGGACGGCGTCGACCCCTGCCTCCTTGCGCTGCTCGGGGGTGATCGGCGCGGGCGCCGCGGTCAACGGGTCGTAGCCACCACCGGACTTCGGGAAGGCGATGACGTCGCGGATCGACTCGGTCCCCGCGAGAAGCGAGACGATTCGGTCCCACCCGAAGGCGATGCCGCCGTGTGGCGGGGCGCCGTAGGCGAAGGCCTCGAGGAGGAAGCCGAACTTCTCGCGCGCCTCCTGCTCGGAGATCCCCATGACCGCGAAGACCCGCTCCTGGATGTCGCGGCGGTGGATACGGATCGAGCCTCCGGCGATCTCGTTGCCGTTGCACACCAGGTCGTAGGCGTATGCGAGCGCCTCTCCCGGCCGCTCGTCAAAGGTGTCCTCGAACTCCTTCTTCGGCGCGGTGAAGGCGTGGTGCACGGCGGTCCACGCGCTGTAGCCCAGGGCCACATCGCCCGAGGCGGTCGCCTCGGCAGCGGGCTCGAAGAGCGGCGCGTCGAGCACCCAGAGCAAGCTCCACGCCGCCTCGTCGATGAGCCCGCAGCGACGGCCGATCTCGAGACGCGCAGCGCCGAGAAGCGCGCGCGAGGTCTTGGTGGCGCCGGCGGCGAAGAAGATGCAGTCTCCCGGCGCGGCACCGACGTGTTCGGCCAGGCCGGCCCGCTCGGTGTCGGTGAGGTTCCTGGCGACCGGTCCGGCGAGCTCGCCGTCCGGCTGGACGAGGACGTAGGCCAGTCCCTTGGCGCCTCGCTGCCTGGCCCACTCCTGCCAGGCGTCGAGCTGCTTGCGCGCCTGGCTCGCGCCGCCCGGCATGACCACGGCACCGACGTACTCGGCCTGGAACACCCGGAAACCGGTGTCGCCGAAGAACTCCGTGCACTCGATCAGCTCCTGGCCGAAGCGCAGGTCGGGCTTGTCGGTGCCGTAGCGAGTCATCGCCTCGGCGTACGTCATGCGCAGGAACGGTGCCTCGAGCTCGACGCCGATGAGCCGCCAGAGCGCCGCGGTGACCTCCTCGCTGAGCGCGATGACGTCGTCCTGCTCGACGAAGGACATCTCGATGTCGAGCTGGGTGAACTCCGGCTGGCGGTCGGCGCGGAAGTCCTCGTCCCGGTAGCAGCGGGCGATCTGGTAGTAGCGCTCCATGCCGGCCACCATGAGCAGCTGCTTGAACAGCTGCGGGCTCTGCGGCAGGGCGTACCAGGAGCCGGGCGCGAGACGGGCCGGGACGAGGAAGTCGCGGGCTCCCTCGGGCGTCGAGCGGGTCAGCGTCGGCGTCTCGATCTCGACGAAGTCGTGCCGGCCGAGGACCTCCCGCGCGGCGGCATTCACCTTGGACCGCAGGCGGATCGCGGCGCCGGCCGAGCTCGCTCCCGGCCGGCGCAGGTCGAGGTAGCGATGCTTAAGGCGCGCCTCCTCGCCGACCGTCACCCGCTCGTCGATCTGGAACGGCAGGGGTGCGGACGGGCTCAGCACCTCGAGTCCGCTGGCGATGACCTCGACCTCGCCGGTCGGCAGGTCGGGGTTGGCGTTGCCCTCGGGGCGCGTCCGGACCTCGCCGGTGACCGTGACGCAGTACTCGCCCCGGACTTCATGGGCGGCTCCCTCCTCGAGGACCTCGTCGCGGGCCACGACCTGGGCGACTCCCGAGGCGTCCCGCAGGTCGATGAACGCCACGCCGCCGTGATCTCGGCGCCGGGCGACCCAGCCGGCGAGAGTCACGGTCTGGCCTGAGTGGGCGGCGCGCAGGGTGCCGGCCTCGTGGGTACGGAGCACGAAGGGTCCTTCCGAAGGAGATGTCCGCGGCCCATGCCGCCCAGCGGGTCTGGTGCTGAGCGAGTGGCCACCGCCGCCAATCCTACGGACCGTCAGGTCCGCCCGATCACGGCTGTGGCGGCATCCTCGAGTGGTGCGCGTCGGGGACGATCCGGCCGGCGTGGATCTGCACGACGCGGTCGCAGCGGGCGGCGATGGCGGGGTCGTGGGTGGCCAGGACGAGCCCGCCGTGGGGGTGGCCGCGCAAGATGAGGCGTTCGACGACGAGCTC
>JAKDLQ010000318.1 GCA_030452775.1 Micrococcales bacterium
GTCGGGGCGCTGCTCATCGCGCAGTCGGACGCCCCTGGGCTCGCTCGCGCGGAGGAGATCGAGCGCATGCGGGCCGTCTGCGAGGAGCGCGGGGCCACCGAGTGCTTCGTCACCGACGACCCCGACGAGGGCGAACAGTTCGCGGCGGCGCGACGGGCCTTCTTCCCCGCCATGGAGCACCGAGGCTCCCTCATGCTCGAGGACGTCGGTGTGCCCGTTCCCCTGCTGCCCACCCTGCTCGAGGGCATCGCCGGGATCGCCGCCCAGCGCGAGGTCGAGATCCCCGTCGTCGCGCACGCCGGGGACGGCAACACCCACCCGATCATCGTGCACCCACCCGGCGACGACGCGGCGCGGACCCGAGCCGCGATGGCCTTCACCGAGATCATGGCGCTCGCCGTACGCCTCGGCGGCACGATCACGGGCGAGCACGGGGTGGGCCGCCTCAAACGAGACTCCCTCGCCGATCAGCTCGGCCCCGAGGTCATGGACCTCACACGTCGGATCAAACATGCCCTCGACCCGCAGGGCATCCTCAACCCCGGAGCAGCCTTCTGATGTCTTCCACCTCCACCTCCACCTCCACCGGGTCCCTCGCTCGTTCGCGTCCGATCGCCGACCGGCATCTGTTCGGGCCGGGCCCGTGCAACCCCTACCCCGAGGCAACGGTCGCCCTGGCCGAGCCGCTGCTCGGACACCTCGATCCCGACTTCCTCGAGGTGATGGATGAGGCATGCGATCTGCTCCGGCTCATGTGGGGCACCGCCAACCCGCGCACCCTGCCCATCTCGGGAACCGGGTCGGCCGGGATGGAAACGGCCTTCGTCAACACCGTCGCCCCCGGTGACGTCGTCGTCGTCGCCGTCAACGGGCTGTTCGGCGAGCGGATGTGCGACGTGGCCGCCCGGCATGGCGCCCAGGTGGTGCGCGTGGATCACGAGTGGGGCCAGCCGGTCGATGTCGAGCGCGTCGTCGCCGCACACCCGAGTCCGAAGATCATCGCAGCGGTGCACGCCGAGACCTCGACAGGCGCGCGGTCGGACATCGCGGCGCTCGGCGCTGCGAAGGGAGATTCGCTCCTGCTCGTCGACGCCGTCACGAGCATCGGGGGCATCGAGTTGCGGGCCGATGACTGGGGCATCGACATCGGCTACGCCGGCACTCAGAAATGTCTTGGCGTCGCGCCGGGCCTCGCGCCGTTCACGATCAACGACCGCGCCTGGGAGCGGCGCGTCGAGCGGCCGACCTCGTGGTATCTCGACCTCGGCCTCCTCGGTGGCTACGTCGGCGAGGCCGAGGGCAGCGGCCAGCGCACCTACCACCACACGGCGCCCACCGCCATGGTCGCGAGCCTGCACGCCGGGCTACGCCGGATCGAGGCCGAGGGCCTCGAGCAGGTCTGGGAGCGCCACGCCGAGGCGGGCCGGCTGCTCCAGACCGGGATCGAGGAGATGGGGCTGGAGCTCTTTGCTGCAGAGGGCTTCCGGCTGCCGGAGCTGACGTCCGTCAAGGTCCCTGAGGGTGTCGACTCGGCCGCGGTCCGCGGCTATCTGCTCGATCGGCACAACCTCGAGATCGGTGCCGGTGTGGGGCAGTATGCCGCGTCGGTCTGGCGGATCGGGCTGATGGGCCACAACGCCCGTCCCGACCGCGTCGCCCTCATCCTCGCCGCCCTCAAGGACGCACTCGCCCACGCCTGAGCGAGATCGGGTCGAGGTAATACCTCGCGCCCCACCGCGACCGATTACCTCCAACCGCCGGATGCCGCCGGGTCGAGGTAATACCTCGCGCCCCACCGCGACCGATTACCTCCAACCGCCGGATGCCGCCGGGTCGAGGTAATACCTCGCGCCCCACCGCGACCGATTACCTCCAACCGCCGGA
>JAKDLQ010000044.1 GCA_030452775.1 Micrococcales bacterium
CCCCCGGGGGGGGGGGGGGGGGTTGGGGGGGCGGGCCGGGGGGAATAGGGACGCCTCAAATGGGCGTAGGGCCGCCGACGACGTAGACTTGGCACTCGGAGATTGCGAGTGCCAAGGGCGGACGAGGGAGGTGGACCGATGAGTGAGGACCGCAGGCTCCTGGTCCTTCGGGCCATCGTCCAGGACTATGTGCAGACCTCTGAGCCGGTCGGGTCCAAGGCGCTCGTCGACCGTCACGCGCTCGGGGTGTCGGCCGCCACGGTGCGCAACGACATGGCCATCCTCGAGGAGGAGGGCCTCATCCACGCTCCGCACACGTCGTCGGGGCGCGTGCCGACCGATGCCGGTTACCGCGTGTTCGTCGACCGCTTGAGTGCGATCAAGCCGCTGAGTGCGGGGGAGCGCCGGGCCATCAGCCAGTTCCTCGCGGGTGCGGTCGATCTCGATGACGTGGTCGATCGCACTGTGCGGCTGCTCGCCTCGCTCACGCGCCAGGTCGCAGTGGTGCAGTACCCGTCTCTCACCCGCAGCACCGTGCGGCACATCGAGCTTGTCCCTGTGGGGGGCAGCCACGTCATGGTGGTGCTCATCGTCAACACCGGTCGCGTCGAGCAGCGGGTCGTCGACACGGGGCGGCAACTGCTCACGCCTGAGGGAGAGCGCCTGGTCACGGCCATGCGCGACCGGCTCAATGACGTGGCCTCGGGGATGCCGTTCGCGGCTGCCGCCGCCGAGCTGCGCCGCCTCACGGAGGTCAGCGACGAGTCGGATCGCCAGCCGATGGCCGCCGTCGTCACGGCGTTCGAGGAGGCCCTCGTCGAGCAGCGTGAGGAGCGGGTCGTGCTTGCCGGTCAGGCCAACCTCGCTCGCGCCGGCGCCGACTTCTCCCGCTCGATCGGACCCATCCTCGAGGCGCTCGAGGAGCATGTCATCCTTCTGCGCCTGCTCGGGCAGCTCGGCGACGACCCCGAGCTGGTCAATGTGCGCATCGGCCACGAGAACCCGGTCTCCGGGCTCCAGTCCACCTCGCTCGTGTCGGTGGGATACGGGTCCGGCGGTGAGCGGCTCGCCAGTCTCGGGGTGGTGGGACCGACCCGGATGGACTACCCCGTGACGATGGCGACGGTGCGGGCCGTCGCGCGCTACGTCACGCAGATCCTCGACGACAACCGCACGTCGTGAGCTCAAGGATGCCACCAACAGCCGGGCCAGCACAGACACCTCGATGTCGACCCAACCCGCGTCATCAACCAGCACCCAACCAGCAGTACCGATCAGTGACAGGACCACGTGCTTGAACGACTACTACGCGATCCTCGGTGTCTCACGCGAAGCGAACGCCGAAGAGATCAAGAAGGCCTACCGTCGCCTCGCCCGCAAGCTCCACCCGGACGTCAACCCGGGGCCCCAGGCCGAGGAGGAGTTCAAGCGCGTCTCGCAGGCGTATGAGGTCCTGTCGGATCCGCAGAAGCGGCGCGCCTTCGACCTCGGCGCCGATCCGTTCGCAACGGGCGGTGGGGCAGGCTTCGGAGACGGGGCCGGCTTCTCCTTCAGTGACGTCATGGACGCCTTCTTCGGGGCGAATGCGACCGGGAGCCAGCGCGGCCCGCGCTCACGAGTGCAGCGCGGCCAGGACGCGCTCGTGCGGCTCGACATCGATCTCGGCAAGGCCGTCTTCGGCTCCGATGAGGAGCTGAGCCTCGACACCGCGATCGGCTGCCGCACCTGCGGCGGCGACGGCGCCCAACCCGGCACCGGCCGTCAGACGTGCCGGATCTGCCGAGGCACCGGCCAGGTGCAAGAGGTCCAGCGCAGCTTCCTCGGCCAGGTCATGACGTCACGGCCCTGCGTGGCCTGTCGCGGCTACGGCACGGTCCTCACCGACCCCTGCTACGACTGCTCGGGCGACGGTCGGGTGCGGACGCGCCGCACGCTCAAACTCAAGGTGCCGGCCGGCGTCGACACCGGCACCCGGATCCAGCTGAGCGGCGAGGGAGAGGTCGGGCCGGGCAACGGTCCGCCCGGTGACCTCTACGTCGAGATCCGGGTGGCCAATCACGAGACGTTCACCCGACGCGGGGATGACCTGCTCTGCACGGTCGAGCTCCCCATGGCGGCGGCCGCGCTCGGCACCAGCCTCAAGCTGAGCACCTTCGACGGCAAGCAGGATCTCGACATCAGGCCTGGCACCCAGAGCGGTGACGTCATGACGCTGCGCGGGCTCGGCGTGACCCACCTGCGCCACGGCGGTCGCGGAGACCTGCTCGTCCACACGACGGTGCACACCCCGACGCACCTCACCGAGGAGCAGGAGCAGCTGCTGCGCCAGTTCGCGTCGCTGCGGGGCGAGGAGCGGCCCGAGGGTCGCCTCACACCCAACAAGGGCCTCTTCGGCAAGCTCCGCGACGCCTTCAAGGGCGACTGACCCTCGAACGGGAGCCTCGGTGACGCACCAGCTCTTCCTCACCGACCCGGCGATGCTCGGCGCGGTGGCGATCGACTCGACGGTCCTGCTCGATGGTGACGAGGGTCGTCACGCCGCGACCGTCGTGCGGATCATGCCCGGCGAGCGGTATCTGCTCGCCGACGGTCACGGCCGCCGGGTCGTGGCCGAGGCGACGTCGGTCGAGCGCGGTGTGCTCACCGGGACGGTCATATCGATCGACGACGAGCCTGCGCCGGATCCCCGCTTCGTCCTCGTGCAGGCACTCGCCAAGGGCAACCGGGACGAGCAGGCGATCGAGGCCGCCACCGAGCTCGGGATCGATGAGGTCGTCCCGTGGCAGGCGGAGCGTTCCGTCGTCGTCTGGCGCCAGGAGCGCTCGGCGAGGTCCCTGGCGAAGTGGCGGGCGCTCATCGCGCGGGCAACCAAGCAGTCCAGGCGATCGCGTATGCCGCTCACCTCCTCCCCGGTCACCCTCGCCTCCCTCGCCCGCCGGGTCGGTCAGAGCGCGTTGACCCTGGTGCTGCACGAGGATGCCGCCGCGCCGCTCGCGGGGGCGGCGCTGCCGGAGCGCGGCGACATCCTCATCGTCGTCGGCCCTGAAGGGGGGATCTCTCCCCGTGAGCTCGAGGCCCTGGTCGAGGCCGGCGCTCGGCCGGTTCGCCTGGGCCCGATGATCCTGCGCGCCTCCTCGGCCGGGCCTGCCGCACTCGCCGTGCTCAACGCTCAGTCCCGTTGGCGCTGACCGCGAGTCCTGCGTGCTCGGGCGGACACGATGACAGTCGTCTGGGCCGGTGGCGCCTACGCACGTGCGCCGCGGGTGGCTTCTTGCGTGGCAGGAGCCCGGGTCAACGGACGGTGAAGGTGGTCCGAGCCTCGTTGGCCACGGAGCCGTCCTTGGCCCCGATGGAGTACACCCGCAGCAGGTAGCTGCCCGGGGTCAGGGCCGGCGTGGAGAAGGAGTAGGTGCCCCGGCCCGGCGCCCCGATGGAGGTCTTCGCGACACCGGAGCCGGCGACCGTGCCGCTGCGGAGCAGCTGCCACTGGACGGTGCCTTCGAAGACGGTCGCCACGCCGCTGACCCGCACCGCTGATCCCGCCTTGACCACGGACCCGCGAGCGGGGTCGGTGATCCAGATCATGGAGATCTCATCGAAGGCGGCCTGACCGGTCGGCTGCGAGTAGCTGCGTGACGCGGGGAACCCGGGTGCCACGTCGGTGCTGCCGTCGGCCAGCGTGAAGCCCACCGGGATCAGGCCTCGGCCCACGGCGGCCTGGGCGGTCCAGACGAGCTGCTGCACGGCCAGCTTGGCGCGCTCCGCATCCAGACCGGTGACGCCGGAGGACAGGGTGACGGTGATGCGCGAGGGCGTGACGTGCACGGCCTGGACCTTGACCCCGTCCCAGAGCCGCACGTAACCGGAGCCTGCAGGTGCCGCGGCAACGGCCTGTCGCAGGGCGGCGAGGGTCTTGCTCTCGGCGTTGACCGGCTTGGTGGCCCGGGCCGTCACGAACTCGCGGAACAGGGCTAGCGAGCGCTCTCCCGGCACCCGCGCGCCGACGTAGTAGACCGGGACCGAGACCCGCGCGGCCTCCGGCGCCGGCCGGGAGGTGACCGTCACGGGTGGCGGGGGCGGCGCCACCGTGCCCGTGACGGTCGGCACCGCTGTCGGGCTGGTCGGGCTGGTCGGGCTGGCCGATCGAGTCGGTCTGGCCGACTGTGTCGGTGTCGACCGTGTCGAGGTCTTCGGCGTTGGCGACGCGGCGGTGCTCGGCTTCTGCGACACCGAGGTGCTCGTTGCGGTGGGCACTGCAGGCATGACGGGCGCGCCCGACGGCCGGCCCGAGATCCAGAGTGCACCGGCGACGACGGCCGCAGCCGCGGCTGCTGCTGCGGGTATGAGCCAGCGGCGCCGGCCAGGAGCGTCGTCTCCGGTGAGGTCCACCCCGGTGTGTGCGGCGGAGAGGATGGCATCGAGCCGGTCCGACGGATGGATCGAGTCCACCTCGTCCCTCAGGGACACGCGCAGTCGCGCCTCGACATCGCGCAGACCCGAGCCGATGACGACGGGGTCGTCCTCGCCGCGGCGATCGCCGGTGTCGTCGATGTTCATGACTGCTCCATGGTCTTCCTCAGGGCATTGAGGCCGCGGTGGGCATGGGCCTTGACCGACCCGGGTGCGATGTCTAGCGTGTGGGCGATCTGAGCCTCCGAGAGGTCGGCGAAATAGCGCAGGACAAGGACTTCGCGCTGCCGGGGCGGCAGTTCGCGGAGGTGGTCGATCATCGCGTCGCGTTCAGCGGCCCGTAGGACGTGGGCCTCCGCGCTGTCGAGGCTCCCGCGCCCCGGTGCGTCGGCGGCTGCGACGTCGCGGGCATTCTGTCGGTCCACCACGATGTTGTGGCGCTGGGCCGAGCGGCACGCGTTGACGACTGCGGTCTGAAGGTAGCCCACCGCCCGGCCCGTGTCTCGGATCGAGTTCCAGTTGCGGTGAGTGGCGACATAGGCGTCCTGGACGGCATCCTCCGCGGCGAGCTGATCGTGCAACAAGAGCCAGGCCAGGCGCACCAGTCGGTGCCAGTGCCCGGCGTAGAGCGCCCGGATCGCCTCGTCCGGATCGGAGGGCAGCTCACGCGAGGGGCTCGTCGTCGGCGCTGGCCTCGACTCGCCCGAGCCTCCCGTTGAGCTGCGCGCACGTGCGGCCATGCCCAACGTTCTCACGGCCCATGGACGCGCAGGTGCAGCGTGTGGTTGACCTGCCTAAGGTAGCGGCATGACTTCGGATGACTGCCTTTTCTGCCGCATCGTCTCCGGCGAGCTCCCCACCGAGCTCGTCGCGCAGAGCGAGCGCACCATAGCCTTCCGGGACATCAACCCGGCCGCCCCGGTCCACGTCCTCGTCGTGCCCAGGCGGCACGAGCCCACCATCGGCGCGCTCGCAGCCGCCTCGACCGAGGACCTGGCCGACGTCTTTGCCCTCATCGCGCAGGTGACGCAGCAGGAGGGCATCGCCGAGCATCACCGGCTCGTCTTCAACACCGGGAGCAAGGGGGGCCAGTCCATCTTCCACGCGCACGGACACGTCCTCGGCGGCAAGGTCTTCACTGAGCGGTGAGCGGCTGAGGTCGTCGGTGATGGGGTGATGGCCGGTCACCGTAGAATCGACCCACGATGAATGATGCTGACGCCGGCGCCGCTGACAGCGCCTCCGCGCCCGACCCGACCTTCGTCTCCGAGCGCATGGCCCCGGACGATGAGTCCGCTGCCCTGCCTCTGCTCGAGCGGGCAATCCCTCCAGCCATCGACATGGTCTCGATCCTCGGGCCCCGGGACGAGCTGCTGCGGACGATGGAACGCCAGTTCCCTCTCGTCGAGGCCCACGTGCGGGGCAACGAGATGACCTTCACCGGTCCTCGGGGCGAGCTGGGGATCATCGACGGGCTCGTCGATGAGCTGCTCACGATCGTCGAGACCGGTCAGCCGCTCAACCGGGATGCCGTCGAGCGTTCGATCTCGATGCTGCGCAGCCGGACCGCGGAGCGCCCCGCGGACGTGCTGACGATGAACATCGTCAGCAGCCGAGGCCGGACGATCCGCCCCAAGACGCTCAACCAGAAGCGCTACGTCGACGCGATCGACCAGCACACCATCGTCTTTGGCATCGGTCCCGCGGGTACCGGCAAGACCTACCTCGCCATGGCCAAAGCCGTCGCCGCGCTGCAGGCCAAGCAGGTCAACCGGATCATCCTCACCCGTCCCGCGGTCGAGGCGGGGGAGCGGCTCGGCTACCTGCCAGGCACCCTCAACGAGAAGATCGACCCCTACCTGCGCCCGCTCTACGACGCGCTGCACGACATGGTCTCGCCCGAGACGATTCCGCGGCTCATGGCGTCCGGCACGATCGAGGTCGCGCCGCTGGCCTACATGCGCGGCCGTGCGCAGCCCGTGGACAGCCAGGTGCTCACGCCCGAGGGGTTCCGGGACTTCGGTTCGCTGCGGGTCGGTGACCTGGTCGTCGGGGCCGACGGGCTGCCGACGCCCGTCATCGGCGTCTATCCACAGGGACGCAAAGAGGTCTATCGACTCACGACACAGGACGGCGCCTCCACGCTCTGCTGTGGTGAGCACCTCTGGACGGTCCGCACGCCTGAAGACCAGCGCAAGGGCCGCTGGCGCACGCTCGAGACCAAGGATCTGCTCGAGCACGTGCGGCAGGGCGCGACCCGCCAGCTCGAGCTGCCGATCGTGAGGCCGGTCGAGTTCGTGCCGAGTGAGGTGCCGATCGATGCCTACGCGCTCGGTCTGCTGCTCGGCGACCGGCGTCTGCCCACTCGGACGACAGCCTCCGGCGCCAGGGTGGACCACGAGCTCGCCGAGGTGCTCGACGAGCGGCTCGTTGCTGCCCGCGTCGCGCGCGCGGGCGATGACGGCATCGTGGGCAACGAGGCAGGCGGTCGAGGCCGACCGCGCGCCGCCGACCCGGCGTCACCGATCCTGAGGGCGCTCGCTCGCGGCGGGACACGGCCCACGAGCCCGTTCGTGCCAGCCACCTATCTCAAAAACTCCGCGGCCGTGCGGTTGTCCCTCGTGCAGGGCCTGCTCGACAGCGACGGCGGACAGGTCACCCCGGACCGCCGCTGCTGCGGGGTCCAGTACACGACGACCTCGCCTCGCCTCCGAGATGACGTGACCTTCCTCGTGCGCTCGCTCGGTGGCGTTGCCTTCTCTCCCGCGCGGCTCGGGCAGGGCCGCTGGCCGGGGGTGACTCCGGGTCTCGCCGCCGGCTATCGGCAGGACGCCTACGTCGTGGACATCCGCCTTCCGGCAGGGCTTCCCCCGTTCCGGCAGGGCCGGAAGCTCGCCGCCTACGACCGGGCCACCGGTGGCCGCCCGATGCGACACATCGAGTCCATCGAGCCGGCGGGCTCCCGGGAGACGATGTGCATCCAGGTGGCCGCCGAGGACTCGCTCTACGTCACCGACGACTTCTTGGTCACCCACAACTCGCTCAATGACGCCTTCATCGTCCTCGACGAGGCTCAGAACACCTCGAGCGAGCAGATGAAGATGTTCCTCACGCGCCTCGGCTTCGGGTCGAAGATGGTCGTCACAGGCGATGTCACCCAGGTCGACCTGCCGGGAGGGACGAGGTCGGGCCTGCTCATCGTTCGCGACATCCTCGGCGACGTCGAGGACATCCACTTCGCCGAGCTCACGTCACAGGACGTCGTGCGGCACCGCCTCGTCAGCGCCATCGTCGATGCCTACGAGCGCGACGACGTCCGCACGCAACGACGGGCCAGGCGAGCTGCGAAGGACGCGGCGACCGAGGCGGCGTCCGGACGGAAGCGGGCGGGGCGGCATACGGGCCGAGGGGTCTCCAGGGAGGATCTCGGGTGAGCATCGATGTCATCGACGAGACCGACGACGACGTCGACACGCTCGAGCTGCTGTCGTGCGCGCAGTACGTCATGGCGCAGATGCGGGTACACCCGCAGGCCGACCTGTGCATCAAGCTCGTCGACGAGGCGGTCATGGAGGTGCTCCATGTCCAGTGGATGGACCTGCCCGGCCCGACGGACGTCATGAGCTTCCCGATGGACGAGCTGCGACCCGGCAAGGAGGGGAAGGAGCCCGAGGAGGGCACGCTGGGCGACATCGTCCTCTGTCCCTCGGTCGCGACCCGCCAGGCGGCCGAGGCGGGGCACGCGCCGATGGAAGAGATGCTGCTGCTCACCACTCACGGCATCCTGCACCTGCTCGGCTACGACCACGCCGAGGCGGACGAGGAGCGCGAGATGTTCGAGCTGCAGCGGCAGTTGCTGCTCACCTTCCTCGCCGCCCGCAACCGGCCGACCGCCTGACCCCGATGCTCCTGCAACTCGTCGTCCCCGCGGTCATCAGCATCGTCCTCGCCTTCCTGCTCGCGGCCTCGGACGCGGCCCTCTTCCGCATGTCGCGCGTCCGCGCCCAGGAGCTCTACGACGAAGGGAGATCGGGGGCGAAGTCGCTGCTGGCCGTCGTCGCCGACACCCCCGCGTACCTCGCGGTCATCACATTCCTGCGTGTCGTGGCCGAGGCCACCACCGCGGTCCTGCTGACGCTCGCCGTGTCGGCTCTCGTCGATGGACTACTGCACACCCTGCTCATCAGCATCGCCGTCATGGCGCTCATCTCCTTCATCCTCGTCGGGGTCTCACCGCGCACCCTCGGCCGCATGCACTTCGAGACCGTCGCGCTGTGGGCGGCGCCGGTGGCCGTGGGACTACGCACCGTCCTCGGCCCGGTGGCCAAGCTCCTCGTGGTGCTCGGGAACGCGGTCACCCCTGGCGAGGCCTACCGGGACGGACCCTTCCAGACCGAGTCGGAGCTGCGCGATCTGCTCGACATCGCCGGCGAGTCGGAGCTCATCGAGAAGGACGAGCGCGAGATGATCCACTCGGTCTTCGAGCTCGGGGACACGGTCGCGCGCGAGGTCATGGTGCCCCGCACCGACATGGTCGTCATCGACCACGAGGCCACCTTGCGCAGCGCGATGTCGCTCTTCCTGCGCTCGGGCTTCTCGCGGATCCCCATTGTCGGGGAGGACAGCGACGATGTCCGTGGCCTGCTCTACTTCAAGGACGTGGCACGCCGGTTGACCGCGGCGCCCCAGGACAGCAAACACCTGGCCGTCGAGGTCATGCGGCCCATGCACTACGTGCCTGAGAGCAAACCCGTCGATGACCTGCTGCGCGAGATGCAACAGGAGCAGAACCACTTCGCCATCGTCGTCGACGAGTACGGCGGCACTGCCGGCCTGATCACCATCGAGGACATCATCGAGGAGATCGTCGGAGAGATCGCCGATGAACATGACCGGGAGCCGCCCGGCGTCGAGGACCTCGACGACGGCGGGGTCCGCGTGCCGGCCTCGATGGACATCGACGATCTCGCAGACCTCTTCGATGTGACGATCGACGAGGAGGACGTCGACACGGTCGGCGGACTGCTCACCAAGGCGATCGGCCAGGTCCCCATCGTCGGCTCGACCGTGGTCGTGGCCGGGCTCGAGCTGACGGCCGACCGGATGGCCGGACGCCGGCATCGGGTCGCGTCGGTCACAGTCCACCGAGTCCCTCCCGAGGAGAGCGGCGACATCGAGCACGAGACGGAGCGGGCCCATGGGCACTGACCACAGCGGTACTGACCACGGCGGTACTGACCGTAGCGGTGGCGCGACGCCGGGCGGGCCCGGATACCGAGCCGGGTTCGCCTGCCTCGTCGGCCGCCCCAATGCCGGGAAGTCAACGTTGACCAACGCCCTCGTCGGGCAGAAGGTCGCCATCACCAGCTCGAAGCCACAGACCACCCGGCACACGATCCGGGGCGTGGCGACCACGGATACGGCGCAGCTGATCCTCGTCGACACCCCGGGCCTGCACAAGCCGCGCACCCTGCTCGGTCAGCGTCTCAACGACCTCGTCCGTGAGACGTTGCTCGGCGTCGACGTCGTGGGCTTCTGCCTGCCCGCCGACCAGCGCATCGGGCCAGGCGACACCTTCATCGCCAAGGACCTGTCGGAGTTGCGCAGCGTGCGTCGGCGTCCGGTCGTGGGCATCGCCACCAAGGCGGACATCGTCAGCCGCGATCGTCTCGTCGAGCACCTCGTGGCGATCGACCGGCTCGGTGAATGGGACGCCATCGTGCCCTGCTCCGCCGTCTCGGGGGAGCAGGTCGAGGTCGTCCGCGATGTGCTCGCGTCCTACCTGCCGGACTCGCCGCAGCTCTACCCCGACGGGGTCCTCACCGACGAGCCGGAGATCGTCATGGTCGCCGAGCTCATCCGCGAGGCTGCCCTCGAGGGAGTGCGGGACGAGCTGCCCCACTCCCTCGCCGTCGTGGTCGAGGAGATAGTGCCTCGCGAGGGGCGCCCCGAGGGCAAGCCACTGCTCGACATCAGGGCCAACGTCTTCGTCGAACGCTCCAGCCAGAAGGCGATCATCATCGGGCGAGGTGGGTCGCGGCTGCGCGAGGTTGGCACCAGCTCGCGTCAGAACATCGAGGCGCTGCTCGGGCAGCGGGTCTACCTCGACCTGCACGTCAAGGTCGCCAAGGACTGGCAGCGCGACCCCAAGCAGATGCAGCGTCTCGGCTTCTGAGGCGGGGCCGGGGCGTGAGTAGCAACCGCGCGCAGGGTCACTGTGCCCTCTCGCTGCAGTTCGTCAAGCGTCGCGTCGACGTCGGTGACACGCTCGACCTGCTTGGCGTAGAGCACGGGAAGGGCACGGAGGCTCTAGGGCTCATGGATACCGACGGTCCGCGTTTAAGGTTCGTCTAACGGTCGGAGTCGCACAAGCCGATCCGCTTGCGGTGATCCGCCACGGCCAGCGCTGCTGCCACTCAGGGCGCTGCCCCTGTCCCGCCAGCCCTTCCGCAACTGACACACCTCGAGGAGGGCGCAATGCTTAGCGCTCGATCCTGCGCCGATGCTACTCATGCCCCTGACATCGCGGTGGGGCGTGGTTCGGGGTGACTCACACGAGCAGGTGGGCTTGCGGGCGTGCGCCGCTCGCGCGGCCTCGCGCGGCCGCGGATTCCCCTGTCAACATGGGGTGAGGCACCGACGAGGATCATCCGTCCTAGGACGGCGTGGGCGGGTGGGTCTCGGCCGCCTCGGTCGCGGCTCCGTCGGGGTGCGCGGAAGCCGAGGAGGTGTGCCTCGCGGCGCGCCTGCCGGCGCGGATGGCCGCGATGCGGAGCGCGGTCTGCGAAGTGATTCCGAGCTCGTTGATGGTCGCGACCAACGTGTTGAGCCGCTCGATCGTCGCGAAGGCTCGCGTGGCCGCCTCCGGGTCGGCTCCGTGGTATAGCTCGATCCCCACGAAGGTCGCGCTGATCACCTCGGCGAGCCCCGTGCTGTCCACAAGGTCCCCGACTGGTGATGAGGCGAACACCCGTCGCAGCACACCGTCGACCTCGTCGATCCAGGCCGAGATGGCGTACTGGGTGGCGCGCGCCAGGACGGGGTCACGCTGGGACCCCGCCATGAGTTGCGCCATGATGACCATCGTGCCGTCACGCCGTTCCCGCGCGTGGACGGCCCGGCCGACCGCGAGGAGGTCGGGAAGCGACTCGACACGGGCGAACTCCGACCGGTAGAGGGCGACGCGCTCGTCGACGGCCTGGTTCGAGGCTGCCTCGATGAGTCCGGCAAGCGTTCCGAAGTGATAGAAGATCAGGGCCTGGTTGGCCTGTGCGACCCGGGCGACGGTCCGCGCGGAGGCGGCGGGGAGGCCCTCGGTACGGATGACCTCCAGGGCCGCGGACATGAGGCGCCCCCTGGTGGCCTCCGCCCGGTCCGTCATGATCCCCATTCTCGTATACCGGACCGTCCCCGGGAGGAAAAATTCGAGCGTCCGCCCCTATTGAGCGATCGCTCAAGTCGCGGTAGCGTTTTCTTGGGCGGGTACTCATATTCAGGTTCACACTCAGGTTTTGGAGGTGAAGACCTTGGACGTCGTCACAGGGGCGTTCAGCTACTCCGGGGCCGCGATCGCGACGGAGGTGCTGCGTCGCGGCGGTTCTGTCCGAACCCTGACAAACCATCCACCGCGGGACCGATCTCGGCTTCCGGCGGAGTTGGCCCGGGTGGACGTGGTGCCCCTCGACCTGAGCGACCCGATAGGCCTGCGGCGCTCACTCGCTGGTGCGGACACCCTCTACAACACGTACTGGGTCCGCTTCCCTCACGGTTCAGTCACGTTCGAATCGGCCGTCGAGGGCAGTGCCGCCCTGTTCGCCGCGGCGGCCGACGCTGGCGTACGACGGATCGTCCACGTGTCGATCACGCATGCCGACCCCGACTCACCGCTGGGCTACTTTCGCGGCAAGGGGCTCGTCGAGCAGCATCTCCACGCCTCAGGGCTGTCGTATGCCGTGGTCCGGCCGGCGATCCTCTTCGGGGGGCAGGGGGTCCTCGTCAACAACATGGCGTGGTTGGTGCGGCGTTCACCCGTCATCCTCTACGGAGGAGACGGCAGCTACCGCGTCCGGGATCCACGTCCAGGACCTTGCCCTGCTCATGGTCGACCTGGCGGACCAGGCCCGCGACGTCACCGTCGACGCGGTCGGGCCGCAGTCCTTGACGTTCGTCGAGCTGCTCAAGTGCCTCCGAGGGGCCGTCGGGGCCCGGGGGTTGATCCTGCCCGCGCCAGGGGTGCTCTTCCCGGCGGTGACCTGGGTACTCGGCCGTATGCTGCGCGACACGCTTCTGACCCGTGAGGAGTATGTGGCGATGGCGTCCGGGCTGGCCGACTCAACGGCCGCGGCGACGGGCACGATCCGGATGACTGACTGGATCGCGAGCTGCGGCGCCTCCCTCGGCGTTCGGTATGCCCACGAGATCGACCGGCACTTCCGGCCCGGTCCGGCTGTCAGCGAGACGGACCGACCA
>JAKDLQ010000319.1 GCA_030452775.1 Micrococcales bacterium
GCCACTCGAGTGGGTGGCGTCAGGCGATGGGGACCGACGGGTCGAGGGTCGCCTGCTCGGGGACGAGTCGGTAGCCGACGTTGCGGACGGTGCCGATGAGAGCCTCGTGTTCGGGGCCGAGCTTGGCGCGCAGGCGCCGCACGTGCACATCGACGGTGCGGGTGCCGCCGTAGTAGTCGTACCCCCACACCTCCTGGAGCAACTGGGCCCGGGTGAAGACCCGGCCCGGGTGCTGCGCCAGGTATTTGAGCAACTCGAACTCCTTGTAGGTCAGATCGAGCAGGCGGCCGCGCAGCCGCGCCGAGTAGCTCGCCTCGTCGACCGTCAGGTCACCGGAGGTGATCGGTGCCCCGAGGTCGGCAGCGTCGTCGTGGTCACGGGTCAGGACCAGTCGCAGGCGGGCATCGACCTCGGCAGGGCCGGCGGTGTCGACGATCACGTCATCGAGTCCCCATTCGGCTGTGAGACCGGCCAACCCGCCCTCGGTGAGCACGGCCAGCAAGGGGGCGGTGATGCCGGTGGCACGCAGCAGCCGGCACAGGGACCTGGCGCTCGACAGCTCTCGTCGGGCATCGACGATGACGACATCGCAGTCCGGCGCGTCGACGAGGGCGCTCGCCTCGGCCGGCAGGATGCGTACCGTATGCAACAGCAGGCCGAGGGCGGGCAGGACCTCTGCGCTCGGAGCGAGCGCGTGGGTCAGCAGCAGCAGTCGAGCCATTCTCGACAGAATAGGCGACACTGAGGCCTGGGATGAGACGAGATTGGGACGAGATTGGGGCGAGGAGGGCCGTGCGGATGTCAGAGGCGGTGATCGTCACGGTGCGCTACTGGGCCGGCGCGCGAGCTGTTGCCGGGGTCGATGCCGACCAACACGCCGGAGCGACCGTTGGCGACGTGCTCGAGTCCGTGGTGTCATCTCATCCGGATCTGAGGCGGATTGCCACCGTGGCGACCTTCCTGCTCGACGGACGCCACGCCGAGCGGGACACGCCCGTCGTCGAAGGTGTCACGCTCGAGGTACTCCCGCCTTTCGCCGGCGGGTGATGCACAATGACGACCGTGACCTCGCCCATCGATGACGAGCCTGGGGGGCGCGGGCAAGGAGCCTTGCGCCTGCCCCTGTCGCCGTTGACCGATGACCGGATCCGCCCGATCGCCGTAGGGAGCACCGTCGTGGTGGCGATCGCTCTGCTCGTCGCTGTCCCGCTGTCGCTCGGCGCCGGGCTGGTCGTCACCGGCGTGATCGTCCTGGTGTTCGCCGCCACGTGGCCCGCGCTCGCCGGATCGCGCACACCGGATGCCTCGGGTGTCGTGCTGGCCATCGCGGGCGTGGTCATCGTCGCGGCGGCCGTGCGCGAGGACCTGCTGTGGGGGGCGGGCGGTGTCGCTCTCGGCATCATCGCGTCCTTCCTCCAGCAACTGTCGCGCCCGGACGGCCGTGAGGGGCTGGTGCTCAGTCTCCTGGCCGCCTGCGGTGGGCTCTGCGTCGTGACGTCCGGGACGCTGCTCGCGGCTCTGGGCCATCGGGCGGACGCGCGCGGGATCGTCGTCGTGACGACGGTCGCCGTGATCGGTTCCGTCGTCGGGGATCTGCTGCTGCCCGTGGCGTGGCTGCGCCCCTTCCTCGGGCTGGTGGTGCTTGTCGTGGCCGTCGGGGCGGCGCTGGCGGTCCGGACTCAGGTGGAGGGAGTCACCCTCACCGAGGCGATCGGGATCGCCGCGGCTGCAGGAACGCTGTCGTGGTCCTTCCGCCGGGTGCTCGCGCTGGAACCGGCCATGCTCGGCGTTCGGGGACAGTTCGCGGCCGGCGCCGGCTCGGTCCTGGCGGTCGGCGCGCTCGCCTACCTG
>JAKDLQ010000320.1 GCA_030452775.1 Micrococcales bacterium
GCCACTCGAGTGGGGAGGGGGCCGGGGTTCGGGCGCGGTGCGAGGATGAGCCCATGACCCGCGCTCAGCTGGACAAGAAGCCGGTCGACGTCGCGTCGATGTTCGACACGGTCGCGCAGAAGTACGACCGCACCAACGATGTCCTGTCCCTCGGCCAGGACCGCCGCTGGCGCCGGGCCGTCGTCGCCGCGGTCGCGGCTGAGCGTGGCGAGCGGATCCTCGACATCGCCGCCGGCACGGGCACGTCGAGCGAGCCGTGGGCCGACCGTGACCTCGAGGTCGTGCCCGCGGACTTCTCCCTCGGGATGCTCCGGGTCGGGCGCCGGCGCCGCCCCGACATGGCCTTCACCGCCGCCGACGCGATGCGGCTGCCCTTCGCCGACGAGAGCTTCGATGTCGTGACGATGAGCTTCGGCCTGCGCAACGTGTCCGACATCGACGCTGCGCTGCGCGAGTTCGCCCGGGTGACGAGGCCGGGCGGGCGCCTGGTCGTGTGCGAGTTCAGCCAGCCCGTCAACACAGCGTTCCGCGCCGTCTACACCAACTACCTCATGCGGGCACTGCCCCCGATCGCGCGCCGGACCTCCTCCAACCCCGAGTCCTACGCCTACCTCGCCGAGTCGATCCGGGCCTGGCCGCCGCAGGGGGAGCTCGCCCACGTCATCGAGGCCGCGGGCTGGAGCCAGGTCGGCTGGACCAACCTCTCCGGCGGGATCGTCGCGCTGCACACCGCGGTCAAGCGCCCCTGAGATCCCTCGGGCGGTATGCCGCTGGGCTCGCATCGAGGGTCACCCCGGGACGCCGAGGTTAGGTCTACCTCATCTGACAACGCGTGGTCGCGGGAATAGACTTCCGGGTGGTAGTTCGTGAAGTCGTTCACAAGCAGGGAGACATGAGCAGTTCGAGCGCGACCGTCGGGCCTGCCCCGGCCACCTCCGCCGACGTCATCGTCGTCGGTGCCGGGCCTGGTGGCTCGGCGACGGCCGCCTACCTCGCGATGAGCGGACTCGACGTGCTGCTCCTCGACAAGACGCACTTCCCCCGCGAGAAGGTCTGCGGCGATGGCCTGACGCCGCGAGCGGTGCGTGAGCTGATCACGCTCGGTATCCCCACGCCCGAGGGCGACGGCTGGATCCGCAACAAGGGCCTGCGCATTCTCGGCGCGGGGATGCGCCTGCAGCTCGACTGGCCGGACAATGCCGCCTTCCCGCCCTACGGCCTGGTCCGGACCCGGCTCGACTTCGACGACATCCTCGCCCAGCACGCGGTGAAGAACGGCGCGCGACTCCTGCAGGGCTGCAACGTCGGAGCTCCGATCACGAACACGCGCGGAGCGATCGTCGGCGTCCACGCGAAGTCCGTGGACGAGAAGGGGCGGCCCACCGGGGAGCGGCACGAGTTCCGGGCGCCGCTCGTCGTGGCGGCCGACGGCAACTCCTCGCGGCTGTCCCTGGCGATGGACCGTCACAAGCGCGACGACCGCCCGATGGGCGTCGCGGTCCGCACGTATTTCACGAGCCCGCGCAGCGACGACGACTATCTCGAGTCGTGGCTCGAGCTGTGGGCCAAGGACCCGTCCGGCAAGAAGGTCCTGCTCCCGGGCTACGGCTGGATCTTCGGCGTCGGCGACGGCACGAGCAACGTGGGCCTCGGGATCCTCAACACCTCCAAGGCGTTCGGCAACGTCGACTACAAGGATGTCATGCGTCGCTGGGTCGCGACAATGCCGGCAGACTGGACGTACACCGACGAGACGATGACGCAGCCGATCCGGGGCGCGGCGTTGCCCATGGGCTTCAACCGGCAGCCGCACTACGCCGACGGGCTGCTGCTCGTCGGCGACT
>JAKDLQ010000321.1 GCA_030452775.1 Micrococcales bacterium
TGCGCTCCGGGCCTCGCTCGTTCCTCGCTCGCGTCCTCACTCCGGTCGGCCCTCACTCGTCGTCACCCGACTCGCTGAGCCTGCCCGAGTCATCGGAGTCATCGGAGTCATCCGGGCCGGACGGTTCGCGCCGCTCACCGAGCCCGGCGACGAGTGCTGCAAGACGTGAGGCCTCCCGCATCGCGAAGGGTCCGTCGGCCTTCTGGATGGCCATGACAGCGAGCGTCTCCAGGCTATCCAGATCGAGCTGGACCCACGGCTCTCCGCCACCGAACTGGACCCCGACGATCTCTGGCCACTCCAGCGTGCGGGTGAGGACGAGGTTGCGCACGACGAGCCCCTCGCGGGAGGGGATCGCCGAGATTGCCGCGTATCGCCAGGCGAGCAACGCGATGACGATGCCGATCCCGAAGAACATGACCTGGTCGGCCGGTCCCCAGATCGCGCCTCCTGCCCTGCCCGGCAGCAGGAGCGCCAGCACGCCGAAGATGACCACGGCCGCGAGCGACACACCCAGGGCCACCGCTCGTGCGCGGCGCGGACGGAAGGGGGCGAAGGCCGCCTTCTCCCGCTCTGTCGGTGCGTCGGCGTCGGACATGGCGATCAGAGCCGGCACGCGGCGATGTCGGTGACGAGGATGGCACGGGCGCCGGCGTCGTAGAGCTCGTCCATGAGCCGGTTGTGACCGAGCTGCGGGACCATGGCTCGCACCGCCACCCAGTCCTCGTCCTGCAGGGGGGACACGGTCGGCGACTCCAGACCGGGGGTCAGTGCGGTCGCCCGGTCGATGAGGTGGCGGGGGCAGTCGTAGTCGAGCATGACGAAGTTCCGCGCCGTGATGACGCCGGCGAGCCGGCGCTTGAGGACCTCGATCGCCTGCGAGACCCCGGGCCGATCACCACGGATGAGCACGGCGTCCGACGCGAGGATCGGCTCCCCGAAGACCTCGAGGCCCTGAGCGCGCAGCGTCGTCCCGGTCTCGACCACGTCCGCGATGACATCGGCGACACCAAGCGTGATGGCCGTCTCGACGGCCCCGTCGAGACGCACCACCTCGGCCAAGAGACCCCGCTTCTCGAGATCCGTCCGCACGAGACCGGGATAGGAGGTCGCCACGCGCTTGCCGGCGATCTCCTCGACGCGGGCCACCAGTCCCGGCGCAGCCGCATAGCGAAAGGTCGAACGACCGAAGCCGAGCGTCATGATCTCGAGTGCCGTGGACCCCGAGTCGAGAAGCAGATCGCGGCCGGTGATGCCCGCATCGACGGTGCCTGACCCGACGTAGACGGCGATGTCACGCGGCCGCAGATAGAAGAACTCGACGTCGTTATCGGGATCGTTGACGATGAGCTCCTTGGTGTCAGGCCGCACGCGATAGCCGGCCTCACGCAGGATCTCGACGGTTGGCTCGGACAGCGAGCCCTTGTTGGGTACGGCGATTCGCAGCATCGGGTGATCCTCAGAGGTGGGCATAGACGTCATCGAGCGTGATTCCCCTGGCGAGCATGAGGACCTGGAGATGGTAGAGCAGTTGACTGATCTCCTCGGCCGTCTCGGCGTTGCTCTGATGCTCGGCCGCCATCCAGACCTCGGCCGCCTCCTCGACGATCTTCTTGCCGATGGCGTGGATGCCGGCATCGAGGGCCGCGACGGTCCCCGACCCCTCGGGCCGGGTGGCCGCCTTCTCGGACAGCTCGTCCCACAACCGGTCAAAGCTCTTCACGAGGCCCCAGCCTAAGGGCAATGCCAGGGAGCTAAAGGTCGGCCGCTTGTGTCAAGCACTGTCTGAGTAGTCGGGGCCCTT
>JAKDLQ010000045.1 GCA_030452775.1 Micrococcales bacterium
GGCCCCACCCTGCGGTGCACGGGTTCCTCTCGTCGGGAGGGCCGCACACGAGGTCACGCCGCGATCGAGGCGGTGTCAGCGGCATACGACCCGCCCGCGGGGGTGATATTGCTCGAGGGGTGCGTTTGGTGCTCGAGGAGGGCGATATATCGCCCCCGTCGGCACGGATCGCGGTCCTCGGCACGGATCGCGCCCTCCGGTCCTCCCTCGCCAGGGCTCGGTAGATCCTCAGGCCTTGGCTCAGCCGTGTCTGGGCACGGCTGACCCGAATCGGCCCTCCGGTCCTCCCTCGCCAGGGCTCGGTCGATCCTCAGGCCTTGGCTCAGCCGTGTCTGTGCACGGCTGAGCCGAATCGGCCCTCCGGTCCTCCCTCGCCAGGGCTCGGTCGATCCTCAGGCCTTGGCTCAGCCGTGGTGGGTCGGAGGGCCCTCGGGCACGACTCCCGGCGTCGACGGGCCGAGGCGCTGCAGGAGCGGGCCGATGATGTCCATGGGCAGGGGGAAGACGACCGTCGAGTTCTGGTCCGCGCCGAGCTCGAGGAGCGTCTGCAGGTAGCGCAGCTGCAGCGATGCCGGGCTCTGCGAGAGCATGTCGGCCGCCTCCTTGAGCTCGTGAGAGGCCTGCAGCTCACCACGCGCGTTGATGATCTTGGCGCGGCGCTCGCGCTCGGCCTCGGCCTCGCGGGCCATGGCGCGCTGCATCTGCTCCGGAATCTCGACATCCTTGATCTCGACGACGGACACATCGACCCCCCACGGCTTGGTCTGCAGCTCGATGATCTCGCGCAGGTCGTGGTTGAGGTCATCGCGATGGGCCAGCAGCGTGTCGAGATCGGCCCGGCCGAGGACGGAGCGCAGGGTCGTCTGCGCGATCTGCGACGTGGCGATCGCGTAGTTCTCCACCCGCATGACCGCCGACTCCGGGTCGACGACGTTGAACAGGACGACTGCGTTGACGCGGGCGGGAACGTTGTCCTTGGTGATGACCTCCTGCGGAGGGATGGTCAGGGTGACGACCCGCAGATCGACCCGTTGAAGCTGCCACAGGCCCGGCGGGAGCAGGTGCAGCCCGGGCTGGTAGATGGGCCGCAGCTTGCCGAGCTGGAAGACGATCCCGCGCTCGTACTCCGGGATGACCTTGATCGACGTCGCGATGATCGCGGCCGCGATCACGACGATCGCGAGGACGGGGGCGATCCAGCCGGGCATTGAAGGTCACTCTCGCAGGGTCGGATTGGGCAGGTCGACACGCCGCCGCTCGCTGGCCCACCGGGTGGCATAGCGATCGATGAGGGCGGCGGCGTCGGCGCCGGCCTGGGCGGGCGCGTCGTCCGCAACCTCGGCGGCTCCAGGGGCGTCGCTCGAGGCGTCGACGCGCATGTAGTCCGGGAAGTTCTTCGGCGTGCTCCACAGGTGCTTGCCGAGCGGGACCGTGGCGATAAGGGCGACGACGATGGTCGTCACGAGGACGATGACGTCGGCGAGGTCCTGCGCGCCGAGGAGCATCGCGGTCGGCAGGAAGATCGCGATGACCCCGACGCAGAGGGAGATCCCGCGGTGGAAGCGGCCCGCGTCGGAGAACGGCCACGGATCGATCTGGCGGGTCAGCTCGCGCGGGCCCGGGCTCGGCGAGCACTCCTGCTTGACCGGACAGCGTCCGCAGATCGCGTGCTGCCCCTCATAGCGGATGACCCGCTTGTCCGGGTCGAACGAGGCCGGCCAGAGCCACTGGTCCTCGTGACACTTCCACGCGTCCTGATCGGAGTGGTAGACGAAGTTGCCGGTGCGCCAGCGCGCCGAGCGGGTCGCCGAACGCTGCCCCATCTGGTCGAAGAGCCACGCGACGACGAGGAGCACGACGGCATACCCGCTGACGGCCAGCACGGTGAGGGACGGAGGCGACATCTGCTACTTCTTACCGCTCGGCTGCAACTCGGTGAACAGCACGTCCTCGGGAAGCTCGTCGACGGTCTTGCCGTGCCGGTAGTGACGCACACCCAACCACGTGATCCAGAGGAAGGGAAGGACGCCGCCGACGATGAAGATCACGTCGCCCGGCAGACGGCCCCATTCGAGCAGGGAGTTCGTGGTGCTGGTGATGAACTTCAGCGACCGTGCCTCGTAGTAGCCGCTGCCGACGGAGTGGTAGAGCTGGACCACGCCGAGCGGCAGGAGGGTGGCGAACACCATCCAGGCGAGCCCGATGTTGAGGCTCCAGAAGGAGACCCGCGCCCACTTCTCGGGCCACTTGTCCGACGGGATGATATACCTCAGTGCGAACATGCCCAGGCCGACCGCGAGCATCCCGTAAACGCCCATCATCGCCGCGTGGGCATGGTTGGCCGTGAGGGCCGTGCCGATCTCGTAGTAGCTGACGATGGGCAGGTTGATGAGGAAGCCGAAGATGCCGGCTCCGACGAAGTTCCAGAATCCGACGGCGATAAGGAACATCACCGCCCACCGATGCGGGAAGGGCGCGGACGACTTCGCCTCCTGACGGGAGCCGAGTTGCATGAAGGCCCACGCCTCGACGGTGAGGAAGGTGAGCGGTATGACCTCGGCCGCGGAGAAGAACGCGCCGAGAGCCATGTGCTCGACCGGGGTGCCGGAGAAGTAGAGGTGGTGCATCGTGCCGATGACGCCGCCCGCCGAGTAGAGGATGACGTCCATGAAGATGATCCCGAGCGCGATCTTCTCCCGGACGACGCCGAGCATGACGAAGATGTAGGCGACCATCACCGTCGTGAACAGCTCGAGGAAGTCCTCGACCCACAGGTGCACGACCCAGAAGCGCCAGAACTCCGCGACCGACAGGTGTGTCTCGGTGGTCGCGAGCAGGCCCACGGCGTAGAAGGCGGGAATCGTCAGCGCGGAGAAGAAGAAGAGCCACGGCATGTTGCCCTTGGACTCACGCCTCAGCCGGCCCCGGATCCCGCGGTAGATGATGACGATCCAGATGAACAGGCCGACGGTCAGCAGCACCTGGAAGACCCGGGGGAGATCGAGGTACTCCCACTGCTGCGCGAAGAGCGGGCCCTTCGCCCAGTCGACGCCGTGGATCGAGAGCGCCTCGGCGATGAGCGAGCCGAAGACGACGACCGCGACGGCGCCGAGCAGGATGTAGGCGAGCTTGTCCTGGTGCTTCGGCTCCCGCCCGGCGATCATCGGCGTGAGGAAGATGCCGGCAGCAAGGAAGGCGGCGGCCGTCCAGAAGAGCGAGAGCTGCAGGTGCCAGGTCCGGGCGAGGTTGAAGGGCAGCAGCTGGGCCAGGTCGAGACCGAAGAAGGACAGGATGTCCGCGCGGTAGTGCTCGGCCGCCGCGCCGACGAGGGTCTGGATGAGGAAGAGCAGGGCGATGACGAGGAAGAACCACGCCGTCGCGCGCTGGGCCCGGGTGAGCCCGACCGCGCCCGGCTGCTTGAACGCGATGGTCGGCGCCTCCTCGGACTGCCAGCCGATCCGTCGGCTCCAGCGGCCGTAGACCGCGAAGAGCACCCCGGTCCCGCCGATGAGGACGATGAGCGACAGCCCCGACCAGACGAGCATGTCGGCCGTCGGGCCGTTGTCGACGCGCGGCTCCATCGGCCAGTTGTTGGTGTAGGAGTAGTCGAAGCCGGGGCGTTCAGCGGCGGAGGCCCACGCCGTCCAGGCGAAGAACGAGGTCAGCTGGTGGATCTGCTCCGGGTCGGTGATGAGGTTGCGCTTGAGGCCGTACTTGCTCGCGTCCTCGCCGAAGAACGCCGTGTAGTACTTCGTCGCCTCGGCGAAGCCGCCCGCCTGGGTGTTGGTGAAGGTGAGCACTCCGGTCGCGTCGTCGTAGCGGTTGGTGCGCCACTCCTTGACGGTGAGACCGTGCGGGTCCTGGGCGCCGCTCGCCCGGATCTGCTCCTCGGTGAAGATCGTCGCGTGGCGCAGGTACTCGGCGGTGAAGTCCTGCCCGAGGTAGCCGCCGTGGCCCACGATCGAGCCGAACTCCATGAGGCCGCGGGCCTGGAAGAGCGCCTGCCCGGCAGTGATGTCCTCGGACGTGAACAAGGTCTCGCCGGTGGTGTCCACGACCTTGGTCGGCTGGGGCATCGAGGCCGCATAGGTGCGGTACGCGAGGAAGCCCATGACGAAGAAGCCGAAGAGCATGACGAGGACGACGCCCTGCACCCAGCCCTTCCCGATGAGCATCTCGCGGCGTGGGGTGATCTCCGGTGCAGGCTTCGTTGCCATGAGCGCTCCCGACATTCACTAATTTGCACGGCGAATACGTTAGTAAATGGTGGGAATCTAGCAGGCGCCGAACGGGCGCGCCAGACCTACGCGGCGACGGATCGGCAACGAATGACGGTCATCTGCCGGGACGCGCGGAGGCAAGGAGTCGTATGCCGCGTCTGCCGGGATCGAGTCGTATGCCGCCGTGCCGCCCTGCGCCTCGAAGAGCACTACGCGGTGGGGGCCGGCTCCGGGGCGGGATCCGCCGACGGGCCCACTGCATCTCCGTCGTCCCCGCGGCGGACCGCGGCGAGCAGCATCTGGGCCACGTCGACGACCTCGACATCGGCCGACGCGGCCCCCTCCTGGATCTTGGCGCCCAGCCCATCGGACAGCATGACCTTGCAGAAGGGGCACCCGATCGCGATCCGGTCGGCCCCCGTGGCGAGGGCCTCCTCGGTGCGGTTGTTGTTGATCCGGGTGCCGAGCTGCTCCTCCATCCACATGCGGGCGCCGCCGGCACCGCAGCAGAACGACTTCTCTCGGCTGCGTGGCATCTCCGCGTACTCGACACCGGGGAGGATCTGGAGCAGTTCGCGTGGCGGCGCATACACCTGGTTGTGCCGGCCGAGGTAGCACGGGTCGTGGTAGGTGACCTTGGTGCCGGTCGATGCCGCCCCAGCGGCATCGCCCTCGCCGGGGCGCGCAACCGGAGCGAGGCGCTTCTCGCGGACGAGCCGGTTGAGCAGCTGGGTGTGGTGCAGCACTTCGTAGTGACCGCCGAGCTGCGGGTACTCGTTCTTGATCGTGTTGAAGCAGTGAGCGCAGGTGACGACGATCGTCGTCGCCCCGACCTCCGTGAAGGTCTCGACGTTCTGTTGGGCCAGCATCTGGAAGAGGAACTCGTTGCCGGCCCGGCGGGCCGGGTCCCCGGTGCAGGCCTCGCCGTCGCCGAGCACGGCGAATTTCACTCCGGCCAGGTCGAGCAGCTCCGCCACCGCACGGATGGTCTTCTTGGCGCGGTCCTCGTAGGCCCCCGCGCAGCCGACCCAGAAGAGGTAGTCCATGTCGTCGAGGTTCTCGACGTCGACGCCGACCTGCGGCACGTCGAACGGCAGGCCCTTGGCCCAGTCCATCCGCATCCGCGGCGCGAGGCCCCACGGGTTCGCGTTCTTCTCGAGGTTCCTGAAGAGGCCGCCGAGCTCGGCCGGGAACGCCGACTCGATGAGCGTCTTGTAGCGGCGCATGTCGACGATCGCGTCGACGTGCTCGATGTCGACGGGGCACTGCTCGACACAGGCGCCACACGTCGTGCACGCCCAGAGAGCATCGTCGTCGATGACGGCCTCCGGTCCGTAAGGCGTGTAGGCCGTGCGGTGGTCGGTGGCGTCGTATCCGGTCGCACCGACGAGCTGCTCGACCGCGGCTGCCGACGTGGTGGCCTCGGACAGGCCGTCGCCCGAGGCCCGGACCTCCTCGGAGGCCAGCAGCCACGGAGACTTGGCGTGCGCGTGATCGCGCAGCGCCATGACGAGCAGCTTCGGCGACAGGGGCTTCTCGGTGTTCCAGGCCGGGCACTGGCTCTGGCAGCGGCCGCACTCGGTGCAGGTGGTGAAGTCGAGCAGACCCTTCCACGTGAAGTTCTCGACCGTGCCGACGCCGAGCGCCGCGTCCTCGTCGAGCTCGTCGATGTTCTCGAAGTCGATCGGCTCGCCCTTGACCCGGATCGGCTGCAGCTCGCCGAGGCTCGTGCGGCCGTCGGCGTGGCGCTTGAAGAAGATGTTGAAGAAGGCGAGGAAGCGGTGCCATGCGACGCCCATCGTGGGGGTGAGGGCGATGGTGATCATCCACGCGAAGGAGATGAGGATCTTGATGGCCGCGATGATGACGATGAGGTTCTCGATGGCGCCGACCGACATGCCGGCGAACAGGCCGCCGATCCAGGCGGTGAGCGGGAAGTGCAGGAGGGTGGCCGTATCGACGCCGGTGGCCTGACCGAGCGCGTACTCGAGGCCGCGCAGCACGAGGATGCAGAACGTGACGCCGAGGATCGTGTACTCGACGTAGTAGGCCTGCCACCAGACCGACCCGAAGAACCTGCTGTCTCTGCCGCGCTCGCCGGCGGCGGAGCGCGGGTGGTTCTTCTGCCGGATCGCCATGAGGACGAGGATCCCGATGAAGCCCGCCCAGGCGAAGAACTCGGTGACCCATTCGAAGGGCAGCCAGTGCCCGATGAGCGGGAGCTGGAAGTCTGGTGCGAAGAGCTGGCCGAAGGCGTTGACGAGCACGAGGAAGAGCACGCCGAAGCTGATCATCGTGAACCAGTGCGCGATGGCGACGACCGGCAGGCGTGACATCCTCGTGTGGCCGAGAAACTCGCGCAGGAGCGTCCTCGTCCGGGCGCCCCGGTTATCGCTGCGGTTCTCGGGCTGCCCGAGCGCGAACGTCGCGATGTAGTGGTTGATGGTCTTCACCAGCAGGGCAATCGCGACGACGGTCACCGCAAGGCAGATGACGACTGCGACGATCTGAAGGGCGCTCATGGCGGGAAGTCTACTGATGCGCTGACCGGATGGCTCGCACGGTGACGACCCTCGCACGTCGGACGCGTTCGCCCCGCGAGGTGGCCCGGGCGGGGACAACCGATAATGGCACGTCGGAATACGCATAACGACCCCCGGGGTTGCACGGAGGTGATGCCGGGCTTGCGCTTCATCGGCCTCTGGTGCCGGCATCCGCACACTCCACGACATCTGCCCGAGGGGGCCACGCATGCCGATCCACGATGACGTCACCGCACTGATCGGCCACACGCCGCTCGTGCGGCTCAACCAGCTGACCGACGGCGCCGAGGCGACCGTGGCGGCCAAGCTCGAGTTCTACAACCCGGCCAGTTCGGTCAAGGACCGCATCGGCGTGGCGATCGTCGATGCTGCCGAAGCGAGCGGCGACCTCGCGCCCGGCGGCACCATCGTCGAGGCGACCTCGGGCAACACCGGCATTGCGCTCGCGATGGTCGGCGCGGCGCGCGGCTACGAGGTCGTCCTCGCGATGCCCTCGTCGATGTCTGTCGAGCGCCGCGCCCTGCTGCGGGCCTACGGCGCCGAGCTGGTCCTCACCGACCCGGCAGCGGGGATGAAGGGCGCCGTCGACAAGGCGGCGCAGATCGCCACCGAGCGAGGGGGGGTCCTCGCCCGGCAGTTCGCCAACCCGGCCAACGTCGAGATCCACCGCACGACGACGGCCGAGGAGATCTGGGCGGATACCGACGGGGAGGTCGACATCTTCGTGGCCGGTGTGGGCACCGGCGGCACCATCTCCGGCGTGGGTCAGGTGCTCAAGGAGCGCCGGCCCAGCGTCCAGGTCATTGCTGTCGAGCCCGAGGAGTCCCCGATCCTCAGTGGCGGCGCACCCGGTCCGCACAAGATCCAGGGCCTCGGTGCCAACTTCGTCCCGGAGATCCTCGACACCGAGGTCTACGACGAGGTCATCACCGTCGACGCCGCGACGTCCGTCACGTATGCGCGACGCGCCGCGACCGACGAAGGCCTGCTCGTCGGCATCTCGGGTGGCGCCGCGTTCGCTGCGGCGGCGCAGGTCGCCCAGCGGCCCGAGAACAAGGGCAAGACGATCGTGGTCATCGCGCCCGACTTCGGTGAGCGCTACCTGTCGACAATCCTCTTCGAGGGTTTGACCGGGAGTCAATGACCATGAGTGCAGCAGGAACGGACGAACCCCGGGGCCGGATGCCGGAGAGCCCGCTGACGCTGATCCGCTCCTCGGAGCGGAAGGGAGCGCAGCGGCATACGATCATGTCGTATGCCGCGCCGCTCGGATTCGCTCGCCGGCTCGTCGGCCGCGTCGTCGAGGACCTCGACGCCGCTGTCGCGAGGGATCCGGCAGCGACCTCGCGTGTCGAGGTGGCGCTGACCTCGCCGGGTCTGCATGCCATCTGGGCGCATCGGGGCACGCATGCGTTGTGGGGGCTGCCCGGGGGACGGCTGCCCGCGCGTGTGTTGGCCCAGTTCGTCCGCTTCGCGACCGGGGTGGAGATCCACCCGGGGGCACAACTCGGCCGCCGCTTCTTCATCGATCACGGGATGGGCGTCGTCATCGGCGAGACGTCCGAGGTCGGTGACGATGTCATGCTCTATCACGGCGTGACCCTCGGTGGACGGTCTCTGGCCCGGGTCAAGCGCCACCCCACGGTCGGCAACCGCGTGACGATCGGGACCGGTGCGCGGCTGCTCGGCCCGATCTCGATCGGGGACGACGTCCAGATCGGGGCCAACTCGGTCGTCGTCAAGGACATCCCGAACGGAGCCGTGGCGACCGGTATCCCGGCGGCCGCCCGCTTCCCCGAGCGCGACGCTTCGACCCAGTGGATGGACCCGGCGATCTACATCTGAGCGACGTTGCCGTGGATAGACTCGGGCCACACCGGAGGGCTCGCATAGTGGCCTAGTGCGGCGGTCTTGAAAACCGCTATGGGTTCATCGCCCATCGTGGGTTCGAATCCCACGCCCTCCGCTCGGTGACCACGTGATGGCTGACAGATGGCTGGATCACGTGGGGCTACTTGTTGGACTTCAGCGCCAGCCGCAGCATCCTCAGGGTGAGGACGCCGAACCTCACGAGCTGAGTCGGCACCGACTCTCGTGCCTGCAGGGCGGCGGCGGTGGACCACGGGGCCATCGACTCGCTCAGGTCATCGGGAGCGGCTGCGGCGAGTGGGGCTGTGTGGTCCGCGGAGCCGGGCTCGGCAGGACTCGCGGTCATGACCTACCTCACTCTGGGATGAAGGACCAGCCGGGGCGGCCCTTCGCCTTGTAGATGAACAGGTGGTGGAGCATCCGCTTGAGCCAGTGGCCGGCGAGCCCGATCTCTGCGGTCGTCCCGGCGAGGTCTCGACCGTACTCAGGGTAGCGCCGGTAGTCCGGCACGACAGGAAACATCGTCAGGGAGGCGGCGGCCCCGCGGATCCCGGTGCCGGCAGAGGTGACGAAGGGGGCGCCCATCTCGGCCATCGACGCGGAGTGCGTGGGCACCGTTGACTTGCCGTCGATCAGGTCCGCGACGCTGCATGCCACCTGACGGCCCATGACCGCGGACGGCATACCCGTCCTCGGTGGCGCGGGCGAGATGACCGTCCCGGCGTCGGTTGTGCGGGGCGTGGAGATGGGGTGCGGCGGGGCGAACGCGATACCCACGCCGAACATGGTGGCGTACTTCGGGCTGACGTAGGTCCTCGGCCAATCCGCTGCCTGCCACTGATCGAAGGGCCTGGTGGAGTAGTCGGCATCGACCTTGAGGAAGCCGCTGGGGTCGAACAACTCGCTGGTGATCTCGGCTCCGTCGTGATCGAACGCCTGCAGGTCGACTCCGCGAAACGGCGGCAGGAGCATGGCGAAGTCGAACGCGATGCTGCCCTCGGTGCCGTCGAGGGTCTCGTAGTAGGCCTTGCCCGCCTCCACGCGCTGCACATGGGCGCGAACGACAGCCTTGATGCCTCGCTCGCGCAACAGTGACTCGGTCCACAGCCGGCTGCTGGTGACCCGTCCGTGCTCGGTGAGCGACAGCCCGCCGACGCCGAAGTCGCCGAGCTCGTACTCGTTCGTCAGGTAGATGATCTCCGCGAGATCCCTCAGGCCCCGGGTCCGCAGCTCGTGCTCGACGTTGAACGCGAATGCGAAGGCCGCACCCTCCCCCGTGCACGTACCGTGCCCCATTCCCACCAGCAGAGTCTGCGGCTCCCCGTTCTTCAACCGGCGGATCACATCGGCGAAGGCGGCGAAGGTCGACGCGGCATGCTCGGCGGTGCACACCGACAGGGAATGGCCCTCCGGTCCCAGGCCCGGCGTGGCGGCGAAGTCCAGCTTCGGCCCGGTCGCGTTGATGAGGTAGTCGTACTCGATACGCTCGATCCGGCCCTCCCGACCCGCGCTGGTGTGCTCGATATCGACGCCGCCCCGCGTGCGGCCGTCCTGACCTTCGGGCCAGAGCGTGACCGCCTTGGCATGGTGGAACCCGATCCTCCGCTTGCCATAGACAGGCGCCAACGGGAAGGTGACGTCCTCGGGTGTCATCCGCCCTACGCCGACCCAGATGTTGGATGGGATCCAGTTGTAGCGCGCGTTCGGCGAGACCACCACGACCTCGTGCTCCTTGCCGAGCAGGCGGCGCAGATGGAGCGAAGCAGTGTGGCCAGAGATCCCGGCGCCGAGGACGACGACGCGAGCCATGGTGCTCCCATTTCAGAACCGACGCTGTCGCACGAGCATACCCCTGACGGTATTGACGCGTCAGGTGGGCTGCACGCGTCGGACGTCAGGACGCCTTGTCCGGCGCGGAGCCCGCCTGCGCAATCGCTTCTCGGAGCTGGTGCTCATGTCGGGCGTGGATAGCAAGCAGAGCGTGTAGTGCGCGGGTGGCCGCAACCGCCTCGCAGGGCTCCGCCGCACCCGCAATCTCCAGGACGGCCGCAGCGATCGCACGGCTCTCGACTCTGATCGCATCCGCCAGAAGTCCTCCTCCTGGGACGCATTCCTCCGCTTGCACGAGCCATCGTTCATCACGTTCCAGGTGCGGCAGCAATCGGTCGAAGCAGAAGTTGACCACGTGGTCGCGTGCGGACTGGAACCGGGATGGTTCCGCGATCGAGTCGTGAAGGCGTATCCCGACCGCTATCAACTCCAGCCGGAGCGTGTCGTGACTGTCGGGTGCCGCGACCGTCGAGCACTTCATGGTCGACTCACCGTGCTCGTGGTGGCCTGCCTACGCGCTGGTGGCGGTGCGTCCTCGCGGCGCAGCCAGCGCAGGTACTCGTGATCCCCGAGCAGCTCGAGTCGTCGCCACAGAGGGCTGGTCGGGATCGCCTGGCTGGCGTGGGCGAGACTGGCGACCCGCTGTCGATCACGGTTGACGGGCAGGACGATGTCGATCTCGGCGTCGTGGCGGCCGATGAACGCGACGCCGAGCTCCTCCTCGAGCTGTTTGGCGATAGCGTGCGGAAGGGTCCAGCCCAGCACGGGTAAGCCGAGGGTGTCCGCGGCCTCCAGGCTGGCCGCGGTCGCAGCGACATGGTCTGGGTGCCCGGATACTCCCGATGGGTCGAACGTGATCAGGCCCTGGGCCCCGTGCCCGTCGGCCGCCGCGGCGACCTCCGCGGCAAGGACGCCCTGATCGATGCTGCTCAGCTCGCCGTCCGGATGATCGCCGAGCGTGGTGGTCTCGACGCCGAGGGATCGCGCGGCACTGGCCAGCTCGGCCGCTCTCAGCGCCGTGAGCTCCCCTGGCACGCCTTGGATGGTCGAGGCTTCCCCTCGAGTGAGGCACAAGACGGCCACGGTGGTCCCTGCCTCGGTGAATGCGTCAAGGATGGCGCCCAGACCGAACGACTCATCATCCGGATGTGCGACGACCGCGAGAGCCGAACTCCATGTCGGCAGGGCTTGGGCTCTGGTCATCTCGGGCGTCATTTCAGCGAAGTGGGGTCGAGCGTCACACTGTCGCGGACGTCAGTGTCTCGAGTGCGGCGGTGAGGCCTTGCCTCGCCTCGGCGGCCACGTCGTCCAGGGCGTCGTTGCCGGCCAGGCCCATCATGGCATCGGGGTCGAACGCCTCGACCACGGTGGTCTCCTCGTCGAGGGAGCGCACGGTCACGTTGCACGGCAACACTGCGGCGATCGACGGATCGATCTGCAGGGCAGCGTGGGCCAACGCCGGGCGGCACGCGCCCAGGATCACATGTGGGGCCACCTCGACGCCGAGCTTCTCAGCGAGCGTCGCCCGTATGTCGATCTCGGTGAGCACCCCGAATCCCTGCTCGCCCAGCGCTGCGCGTACAGCTTCGACGGTGGCGTCGTAGGGTCGGGGAACCGTCACGGTCAGGGTGTAGGTCTTCATCGGGTGCTCCTTTGTGCTGCTCACGGAATGCCGCTCTGCATGCGGACGGCCTCGCGGGCCGCCAGCCATATGTTACGACCACGTTATATACCCATGGGGGTATTGTCAAGCTTGCGGCCTTCGATGGCAGACCGGGATGCGCCAGGTGCCAATTCTGGCTCTCTCCGGGCACAAGAGTCGATCCAGCGATCAGCGGTCGCCGTATGCCGCCGGCCCGGTCGCGTGCCCTGCTGGGGGTCCTCGTCGTTCAGCCGGCGAGCAGGGCGGTGAGGCGGGCTTCGAGGGGGCTGAGGTCCGCCTCGGCGTCGGCGTCGGACTCGGCTGGCGGTGTGGGCCCGGCCTGCGTCCGGCCCGGCTCGGCGTGGCCGGGAA
>JAKDLQ010000046.1 GCA_030452775.1 Micrococcales bacterium
GGGCCCCCCCCCCCCCCCCCCCCCCCCCCCCCCTGGGGGGGGGGGGGGGGGGGGGGGGGGCGTGGCGCGCACCCAGCATCCTGACCTTGACCTCACTGCGTACAACCTCGGCGTGCGCGGCAACACGACCGGCGACATCGTCGCGCGGTGGAGTGCTGAGTGTGAACCGCGCTGGAAGGGCCGGGCGGAGAAGCGACTGGTCCTGTCCGTGGGTATCAACGACGTGGTCACGGGTATGACCATGGCCCGGTCGAGACTCAACCTCGCCAACCTCCTTGACGAGGCCGCCAATCATGGGATCGCCACCTTCGTCGTCGGACTCACACCGACCCTCGATGCCGATTTCAATCGACGTGTCGCGGCACTGGCCGATGCCCAGGCCGATGTCTGCGCTCGTCGCGGGGTGACTTATGTCGACTGTTTCCGCCCCCTGGCCAGTCACGACCAATGGATGGCCGATCTCGCCGCGAGCCCGGACCGCGCCCATCCCGGGCAGGCCGGCTACGGTCTCATCGCCTGGCTCGTGCTGCACAATGGCTGGAACGACTGGCTTCAGATCAGTTGACGTTTCGGGCCCTCGACGTTTCGGGCCATGGAGTTTCACACCCTCGTATCGTCTGTCGTGTCGTGGTCGATCGGGCCACGTGGTGGCACCGCCAGGGAGGCGGCTGCGGTAGACAGCGCCAGCGCGGCGACGCCCAGACCGACCAAGGGCCGGTCGGCCTGATACAGCGACCAGGCCACCGGAAGCAGCAGCACGTTCCACAGCAGTGTGGGGGTCCGCGGCCAGTCCGCCCCTCGGTGCCAACCGCGGGCTACCACGGCGAGAAGTACGGCGAACACGAGAATGAGCACCGTCGAGGTCGCGGCGCGCGTCAGGTCATCGGTGGCGCCCTCGATCATCTCCACAACGTAGAAGACAGCAAGACCTGCCAGTATGAGCGCTTGGAGCGCAGTGCCGATGCCAGCGCCCGCGCGGGCAGCGGTCAGACGTCTCGCCGTTTCCGAGGTCACGAGGTGAAGCGTAGCGATCCTCGATTCCGAACTGCGCATGGTCGATCAGTCGCCTCACCTGCTACCCGGGGGTGACTCTCTCGGACCTTCTCGCTGTGACCTTCGACCCAACGCTTGAGATTTCCCCGGTTATCGCGGCAGACTGGGCTGCGGCTCCGGGCGCGTGCGGAACACTTTCGCACGCGTTTGCGCTGGCCACTGGGCATAAGATGCCCGAATCTAGCATCAGGCTCCGACAACGACGATGGCGCCCACACCTGCTTCGCCCGGACCCGGGTGAGCACCCAACGACAAGGATCAGGAGCTAGCCACATGGACTGGCGCGACCGCGCGGCCTGCCTGGACGCCGACCCGGAACTGTTCTTCCCTATCGGGAACACCGGCCCGGCCATCCAGCAGATCGAGGAGGCCAAGGCGGTCTGCCGGACCTGCCCGGTCATCGACACGTGCCTGAAGTTCGCACTCGAGACGGGGCAGGATGCGGGCGTCTGGGGTGGCCTGTCCGAGGATGAGCGTCGCGCACTCAAGCGCCGCAACGCGAGGGCTCGCCGAGCCGGCTGACGGCGCATTCGAGCAGTCACACCAGTGGCCGCAGGCTCGCAGTGAAGATGGCCTTGGTGCCGTGCGGCGTGTTGGGCTCCCACCAGATCCTGCCCTGCAGATCGGCCACGAGGGACTGGACGATCTGCGTACCAAGTCCAGAGCCCGGCCGGCGCTTCGGGTCGATGCCTGACCCGTTGTCGGCCACGACGACTCGCACCATCCCGATGCCGCGGTCATCCGTGCCCCGGGTGACCGCGATCCGCACCGTGCCACCTGCCTCGCCGAGGCCGTGCTCGATGGCGTTCTGGACGAGCTCGCTCATGATCATCGCCAGGGAGGTGGCGTCCTCGGCCCGCAGATGCCCGAACGTGCCCTCCGTCTCCGTCTGCACCGGCACGTCCGTCGCGGTCACCTCGACGATGGCATGCAACCCGCGCTGAGCGATGGAATCGAAGTCTACTGTCTCATCGAAGCCCTGACTCAGCTGGTCGTGCACCATGGCGATCGTTCCGACACGGCGCTCAGCCTCCTGCAGCGCCGTGCGCGCGTCCCCGTCGGGGACGCGCCGCGCCTGGAGCCGCAGCAGGGCCGCCACCGACTGCAGATTGTTCTTGACGCGGTGATGGATCTCACGGATCGTCGCCTCCTTGGTCATCAGCTCCCGCTCCCGGCGCCGCAGCTCACCGATGTCCCGCGCCAGGACAATGGCGCCGAACCGTTGACCGGACTCGGTAAGGGGGATCGCACGCATCGACACGGTGGTGCCCCTCGAGACGATCTCGGTGCGCCACGGCTGCCTCCCAGTGACGACGAGGGGCAGTCCCTCGTCGACCGGGTAGGCATCACGCATGTTGTCCGTCACGATCTGCGCGAGGCTCGTGCCGACAACCTCGTCGTGGTGACCCAGTCGATGCAGCGCCGAGACCCCGTTGGGGCTGGCATACGTGATCAGACCGTCGACATCGAGGCAGATCACCCCATCCCCTACCCGCGGTGAGCCTCGACGCAACCCCGTCGGCGCGGCTGGGTGGGGGAACTCTCCGCCCGTCACCATCCTGCACAATGCGTCCGCCGTGGCGAGGTACGTGATCTCGAGCCGGCCGGGGGTCCGGGTCACCCACGGGTTGGTGTGGCGGGTCATGAGCGCGATGACGTGGCCGTCACGCACGACGGGAACATACTCCTCCCGCCCAGCATCCTTCGAACCGGAGTCGACCTGCCGGACCCGAATGATGCGCTGCTCCTGTGCGGACTGCTCCAGCAGTCGGTGCCTCCGACCTTCGTACTCGCTGTGTCCGACCTGATCCTCGATGAAGACCAGCTGCCCTGTGGTCGGACGGACGTGGGCCACCGCCGCCCACGTCCCATCAGTTCCCCGAGCCCACAGGATCAGGTCCGCGAAAGACAGATCAGCGATCAGTTGCCAATCCCCCACGAGCAGGTGCAGCCACTCGACGTCCTGCTCGGTGAGGGTCGCCCGCTCACGCAGCAGCTCTCTCAGTGTTGCCACGAACGTCGCCACGAACGCTGCCTGGGCCTCGTGGGCACCATCACCATCTCACCCCTTGGATTGGGCTCCCACCTCGGCGCTGTCGGCGGCGGGCTTCGCCGCCTTCTTGACCGCCGCCTTCTTGACCGCCTTCCTCGTGGCAGACTTCGTGGCCGGAGCCTTCCTCGTGGCAGACTTCGTGGCCGGAGCCTTCTTCGTTCGCCGCGTCTTCGTGGACGACGCCGCCTTTGGCACGCCGCTACTCGTCAGCGACTCGTCCTTGACGGCCCGCCCCGCCGTGGTATCCGGTGCCGTAGAGGATCCCGGCCTGGTGACCGTGCGCAAGGTCCGCAGAGCCACCGACAACGCCGCGATGCCCGGATGTGGGATCCGCTCGATACCTCTGAGAGCGGACTGGGCCCGGTCCAGCGCATCGGCATTGATCGTCGCCCACTGCGCCATCCGATCCTCCGCCCCGGCGCCTCGGGCGTCCACCTCGAGCACGGACCGGGTCAAGACCTCGAGCACCGCGTAGAGGTCATCGCGCATGGCCCCGCGGGCGAGCGAGTCCCAGCGGTCGACCCGAGGCAGCTGTGTCACTCGGCCCAGCATCGCGTCGATGGAGAAGGTCTCCGACGTGAGGAAGTACACGCTGACGACATCCTCGAGCCTCTCACCGGTGTCCTCGGCGACTTCGACGCAGTTGAGCAGTGAGTATCGATCGAGCAGGGCGGCTGCGCTCAGCGCGAGCGCCTCGGGGATGCCCTTCTGCTGGAACTCCTTGGCACGTCTCAGCAATCGATCCCGTTCGCGGCCTTGGAGCACCTCCGGGATGCGGGCGCCGAACGTCTCGACGCCGGGCCGGAAGCGAGCCACCTCGGCCGCGATGTCGAGGACGGGGGGGCGGTTGGTGATGAACCACCTGACGGCACGGTCCATCAAGCGACGAAACTCAAGGTAGAGCGCGGTCTGCGCCGCCGTACTCACCGTGTTGTCGGTGTTCTCCACCGTGCGCACGAATCCGGCGAGATCGAAGACCTCACGACAGACGACGTAGGCGCGTGCCACCTGTTCAGGCGTCGACCCGGTCTCCTCCGCCGCCCGGAAGGCGAAGGTGATGCCTCCCCGGTTCACCATGGAGTTGACCACGGCATTGGTGATGATCTCCCGCCGCAGCGGGTGCTGGATGATCTGCTCGGGATACTTGGTGCGCAGCGGCTTGGGGAAGTACGCGGCCAGCGTGGTCTCGAACCACGGGTCATCGGGCAGGCCGGTCTCGATCAGCCGGTGCTTGAGATAGAGCTTGGCGTAGGCGATCAAGACGGCGAACTCCGGCGACACGAGACCGAGCCCATTCTTGAGCCGGCGGGCAATCTCTGCGTCGCTCGGCAGGAACTCAAGTGATCGGTCGAGGTCTGAGTGCTCCTCGAGGTACTGGATGAGCCGCTCGTGGACACTGAGCATCGCGTGTTCCTGCGCGCGTCCATTGCCGAGCAGGACATTCTGCTCGTAGTTGTCGCGCAACACCTGTTGGGCAACCTCGTCAGTCATCGAATGAAGCAGGGTGTTTCGGCGTTTCATCGTCAGCTCGCCGGATCGCGTCAAGGCCGTGAACAGGATCTTGATGTTCACCTCGTGGTCGGAGGTGTCCACCCCGGCGCTGTTGTCTATCGCATCGGTGTTGAGCCGTATCCCGGACAAGGCCGCTTCGATCCGGCCGAGCTGGCTCATCCCGAGGTTGCCGCCCTCGCCGACCACCTTGCAGCGCAGGTCGGCGCCGGTGACGCGGATCGCGTCGTTGGCCCGGTCTCCGATCGCGGCGTCGCTCTCGCTCCGGGCCCGCACGTAGGTGCCGATGCCGCCGTTCCACAGCAGGTCGACCGGGGCCTGGAGGATGGCCTTCATCACTTCGGCCGGAGTCATTGCCGTGACGCCGTCCTTGAGGCCCAGTGCTGCGGCCATCTGCGGTGACACCGGCACGGACTTCGCAGACCGATGGAAGATACCACCGCCGGTGGAGATGAGCTTCTCGTCGTAGTCCTGCCACGACGAGCCGGGCGTTTCGAACAGCCTCCGACGCTCGGCGTACGAGGTCGCCGCGTCGGGCTCGGGATCGACGAAGATGTCGCGGTGGTCGAAGGCGGCGATGATCCGGATGTGCTCGGACAGGAGCATGCCGTTGCCGAAGACGTCACCGCTCATGTCACCGATCCCCGCGGCAGTGAACTCCTCGCTCTGGGTATCGACGCCCATCTCACGGAAGTGTCGCTTGACCGACTCCCACGCGCCACGCGCCGTGATACCCATCCCCTTGTGGTCGTATCCGGCCGAGCCCCCTGAGGCGAAGGCGTCATCGAGCCAGAAGCCGTACTCGGCGGACTTGGCGTTGGCGATGTCGGAGAACTTTGCCGTGCCCTTGTCGGCCGCGACGACGAGGTAGGTATCGTCCTCGTCGTGGCGCACGACGCGTTGGGGTGGCACGGCCGCACCGTCCACCAGGTTGTCGGTCACATCGAGCATCCCGGAGATGAACGTCTGGTACGAGGCGATGCCCTCGTCCAGCCACGCTTGGCGCCCCTTCGTGAGATCGGGCAGTTGCTTCGCGAAGAACCCGCCCTTGGAGCCCGTCGGGACGATGACGGCGTTCTTGACCATCTGGGCCTTGACGAGGCCAAGGACCTCGGTCCGGAAGTCCTCACGACGGTCGGACCACCGTAGCCCGCCCCGGGCCACCTTGCCGAAACGCAGATGCACGCCCTCCACCTGGGGGCTGTACACCCAGATCTCGTACATCGGACGCGGGGCGGGCAGCTCTGGCATCTTCTGGGGACTCAGCTTGAGCGAGACATATGGCTTGTGCTCACCGGCGTCGTCGACCTGGTAGAAGTTGGTCCTCAGGCTCGCCTGGATCACCCCGAGCATGGCACGGATGATCCGGTCGTGGTCCAGGCTCGACACCGCGTCGAGCGACTCCTTGATCCCGGTCACGATCAGGCGCTCGCGGTCCGAACGCTTCTCCGCACCGGAGGAGCTCGCCGCAAAGGCGTCCGGATCGAAGCGGGTCTCGAACAGCTCGACGAGACCACGCGCGATCTCGGCGTGGGCACCCAGCGCCGATTCGACGTAGCTCGGTGAGAACGTCGAGCCCGTCTGGCGCAGATACTTGGCAACGGTGCGCAGGATGACGACCTCGCGCCAGGTCAGGCCGGCTCGCAGCACGAGGGCGTTGAACCCGTCGGATTCGGCGCGACCCGCCCACACTGCGCGGAAGGCTTCTTCGAAACGCGTGCGGACATCGTCCTCGGTCGCATCCGTGCCCCAGGTCTGCGCGTCCGCAACCCGCATGCCGAAGTCGAAGATCCGCATCAGTCGACCGTCATGGCCATCGAGCTCGTAGGGCCGCTCATCCGTCACCTCGACACCGAGGTGGGTGAATGTCGGTAGCACCGCCGTCAGCGACAGCGCGCCGCGACGGAAGAGCTTGAGCCTGCGCTCGGCCGGCTCCTCCGACCGATCGTCACGGTACATATGCAGTGCGGTGGCGCCCTCCGCGTCGTCGAGGCCATCGAGGCGCATGAGGTCCTCTGCCGCCGCCCGGACGTCGAAGTCCTCCTTGTACGCCTCGGGCAGGGCGCGACCGAACGCGACCATGGCCCGCGCCGCCGTCTCGCGGCCCTGCTGCTCGGAGAGGGTCTCGGCCAGATCCTCCTCCCACGTGCGAGTCGCCTCGATGATCTGCTGCTCGACCGCATCCTGATTGACCGTCGGGAGCTCCTGACCCGACGGCATACGGACGACGTAGTGCAGGCGGGCGAGAGCGGCTTCGGTGACCCGCGTGGTGCTGTCGATCGTCTCACCCTTGAAGGCGGCAAGCAGGATCTCTTCGATCCGCAGCCGCACCGTGGTGTTGTAGCGGTCTCGGGGGAGGTAGACCAGGCAGGACATGAAGCGGCCGAATCGGTCTCGGCGGAGGAAGAGCTTGGTCCGGCGCCGCTCCTGCAGGTGCAGAACACCGGTGGCGATCTCGACCAACTCGGACGGGCTCGTCTGGAACAGCTCGTCGCGCGGGTAGGTCTCGAGGATCTGCAGGACATCCTTGCCCGAGTGGCTGTCAGCAGTGACGCCGATGAGCCGCAGCACCTCCTGGGCGCGCACGTCGAGCAGCGGGACGTCGTGAATCGTGTCGTTGTAGGCAGCGGAGGCGAAAAGGCCGAGGAAGCGCTGTTCACCGATGCACTCACCTCGTGCGTCGAACTTCTTGACCGAGATGTAGTCGAGGTAGGCATCCCGGTGCACGGTCGCGCGTCGGTTGGCCTTGGTGATGATGAGAATGCTGGAGTCGCGGGCCGCCTTGCTTGCCAGCGGTGTCAACACGATCCCCGACGCTGCCTTGGGCCGGTCGTAGCGCAGCAGGCCCAGCCCGGTGCCGGGCACCTGGCGGGAGACGTCCCGGCCGTCTTCGTGGCTGAGCGCGTACTCGCGGTAGCCGAGGAACGTGAAGTTGTTGTGGGCCAACCACTCGAGGAAGCGACCCGCCTCTCGGGCCTCGTGGGGATCGGTGCCCGTGGGCGCCGTCGTCCGCAGTCGGCTCGCGATGGTCAGGGCGTGAGAGCGCATCTTGGGCCAGTCCTCGACGGCGTCACGCACGTTGTCGAGCACCTGCCGCAGGCGAGTTTCCACACGACCGAGTGACGAGTCCGGCAGTCGGTCGATCTCCAGATGCATCCACGACTCGTGCGTCAACGCCAGCCCGCGGGCGGGAGGAGCAGCGACCTCGTCGGTCACCACCTCGCGGAGGGTGCCGGTGATCGTCCGATGACACGGGAGCTGCGGGTGCACGATGCGGTGGACTCCGCTGTCGAAGCCGCCCAGCGCCGCGACGACCGAGTCGACGAGGAAAGGCATGTCGTCACAGACGATCTCGACAACGGTGTAGGCGCTGACCCAGCCATTCGCCTCGCGCGTCGGATTCAAGGCCCGCACGCTGACCGTGCCGGTTGGCCGCTCCTCCGCGAAGCGCAGATGCCCCAGAGCGACCGCCGCCAGCTCGGCGGGCTCGCGGTCGAGGAGATCCTCCGTGGCGACGAGGTGGTAGTAGAGCCGGAAGAACTCCTCGAGGTCACCCCCTGCCGCACGTCGTGCGGCAGCTCGCCCCTTGCGTGGGCTGCCGGAAATGGCCGCCGATCGAAGAGCTTCGGCTCGTGAGTGCTCGAGTGACTCAGACATGCTGACGATCAATCCTCACCGTGTACCCGTGGCGGCGCCCCATCGCGCGCGCCATCTCACGATGCGAGCCTAGCGTCCGTCGAGGGCCGGCGCTCAGGCAGGTCGGTGGAGAACTTCGTGAGGACACGGAATCCAGTGCCTAGAGTGGACGCATGACAGCTGGGACGGCAGGCGAAGGGGGAGCGCGTCCGGCGACACGTCGGGCCCTCGGTCGTATCCACCGCACGACCCGTGAGATCGCCGACGATCTGCTCGGTCATCTGCCAGACCTCGGGGACGCCCACGCTCAGCGCGCCGTCGACGCGTGGGTCGACCAAGCCGCCGAGACGATGCGAGCCCTGACGCAATCGCTCGAGGATCGTCTCCTCGGCTCACGTCAGGACAGCCCCCCTCCTGGGCACGCGACCCCGGAAGGGACCCCGCGCGCCGCGCGGATATCGCCTTCACATCTGCCCTCCGCGCACACCGGGGCCCGGGACCAGGGATGATCGAGGTCGCCGGCGCCCCTGCGTCCATCTCGGTCCTCGGCGGTGCGCTCCGTAGCCATGCGTTGCGCCTCGTCGATCTGCTCGACGAGCTCGAGGCACCCGCCCGCCGAGCCGCCCGGAACGGTGAGCCCGATCCCGATCCCGGCGCCGGAGAAAGGGAGCTGCTCGCCGACGTCGCGGCCCAGTTCGACCGGATCGGCGCCCTCCTTCAGGCCTTCTCGACCGACGTGGTCGAGAACACCGGAAGGCGCCGGCGTCTGGTCGTGATGGCCGAGCGCGAGGGCCTGCTCATCGACGGGCGGCACGTCATCGAGGCTCCCGGCCCGAGCCGACTGGACCCCCAGGCCCGCCTGCGGTCCCGTGATCGGCTGCAGGACCTGCTCAATCGAGTGACGAGCGCCGGCGCCAGGTCCCTTGCGGGACTGGCGCGAGAGCTCGACGCATCACAGGTCGTCCTCGCCCGAGCGGCTGAGCGGGCGTGCACCGGTTCACCCTGACCCGGATGGTGTCCTCGTCCCTGCGCCCCTACGGCTGACGGGTGCAATACCGTGTCGCCATGAGGATCACTGAGACGGTCGACTACCGCGCCACCCCTGACGTGGTGTTCGACATGTTCACAGATGTTGCATTCCAGGAGCGGAAGTGCCTCGACGCCGGCGCGCTGCGCCACGACGCCGCAGTGACGCGAGTCGCCGACGGCGCGAGAATCGTCACGCGCAGGGACCTGCCGACGGACTCGTTGCCCGACTTCGCCAAGTCGCTCGTCGGGACGTCGCTGTCGGTCACGGAGACGTACGAGTGGGGCGCCGCTGCCCCGGACGGGTCGCGATCCGGCGAGCTGACGGTCGAGGTCGGCGGCGCCCCACTGGCCCTGCGTGCCAAGGTGGGCCTCACCCCGAACGCAACTGGCACCTCGCTACGCATCGATGGCGACCTCAAGGCATCGATCCCGTTTCTCGGTGCTCGGGTCGAGAAGTCTGCCGCAACGGCAGTTGTAGACGGCATCCGCGGCGAGGGTCGGACCGGCTCGCGCTGGCTCGCCGAACGGGCCTGACCCTGCGACGATCTCAGCCCTGGGCCATGTGCGGATAGAGATGGTTGGTCGGGGGCACGAAGGTCTCCTTGATCGAGCGGGCACTGATCCAGCGCAGCAGGTTCTGCGCGGCGCCGGCCTTGTCGTTGGTCCCGGAGGCCCGTGCGCCGCCGAAGGGCTGCTGACCGACGACGGCGCCGGTCGGCTTGTCGTTGATGTAGAAGTTGCCGGCGGCGAACCGCAGCCGGTGCGTGGCATCGACGATGGCCGCACGGTCCTGGGCGATGATGGAGCCGGTCAGGCCGTAGGGGGCGAAGCTCTCCATCTGATCCAGGGTCTGGTCGTACTCGCTGTCGGGGAAGACGTGGACCGACAGGATCGGCCCGAAGTACTCGGTGCGCAACGACTCGTCCGCGGGGTCCTTGACCTCGAGGACCGTCGGCCGGACGAAGTAGCCGACCGAGTCGTCGTAGGTGCCGCCGGCGATGACGTCGATGCCCGCGGTCGCGCGGGCCCGGTCGATCGCGTCCCGGTGTTTGGCGAACGCCCGCTCGTCGATGACGGCACCCATGAAGTTGGAGAGATCGGTGACATCACCTTGAGGCAGACCGTTGGTGATCTCGACGAGATCGTCCTTGATCTGATTCCATACCGACGCGGCAACGTAGGCACGCGAGGACGAAGAGCACTTCTGCCCCTGGTACTCGAACGCTCCGCGGACCATTGCCGTGCGCAGCACGTCCGGGTCGGCGCTCGGGTGGGCCATGATGAAGTCCTTCCCGCCCGTCTCCCCGACCAGCCGCGGGTAGGTCCGGTAGCGGTCGAGATTGGTCCCGACCTCATGCCACAGATGCCTGAAGGTCGCCGTCGACCCGGTGAAGTGGATGCCCGCGAGGTCCTCGTCGACCAGCGCCGCCTTGGACACGTTGATCCCATCGCCGGTCACCATGTTGATGACGCCCGGCGGCATCCCGGCCGCCTCGAGCAGCTCCATCGTCAACTGCGCGGCCAGCTGCTGGGTCGGGGACGGCTTCCAGACCACGGTGTTGCCCATGAGCGCCGGAGCGGTCGGCAGGTTGCCGGCGATCGCCGTGAAGTTGAAGGGCGTGACGGCATAGACGAAGCCTTCGAGGGGGCGATAGTCCGACCGGTTCCAGATCCCCTTCGTGTGCAGCGGTGGCTGGTCTTCGAGGATCTGGCGGGCGAAGTGGACGTTGATCCTCCAGAAGTCGATGAGCTCACAAGCCGAATCGATCTCCGCCTGGTAGGCGGTCTTGGACTGGCCGAGCATGGTCGCCGCGTTGATCCGGGCCCGCCATGGACCGGAGAGCAGATCGGCCGCCTTGAGCAGGATCGCCGCCCGGTCATCGAAGCTCAGTTCGCGCCAGCCCGGTGCCGCCGCCTTGGCGGCGTCAACCGCCGCCCGTGACTCCTTGACCGTCGCATTGCGCAGCGTGCCCAGGACCTTGCGATGGGCATGCGGTTGCCGGACGGGGATCTTGCGGCCGGCCCCGACGACCTGCTCGCCGTTGATCACATGGGGCATCGGGGTCGTGGCGCTGCCCAGCTCGGTCAGGGCCACCTCGAGGTCAGCGCGCTCGGGTGAGCCCGGTGCATAGTCGAGCACCGGTTCGTTGACCGGGGCGGGCACGTGGGTAACGGCATCCATCGGCATCTCCTTGGCTGAAGTGGGTTCGCGGCGCAGCCCGCGTACCCGCCCATCGTGGCACGTTCAGCGCAGGACCGTGATGCCCCAGGGATAGCGGTAGAGTTCGCCGCGCCCTGCGGCCATCGCCGCGCGGATGTGGAACCAGAGGCCGGCGACCACCGCGATCGACCAGAGCAGGATGGCGATGGGGATGCCGATGAGGGTGATCGCGCACACCCAGCCTGCGAGGGTCAGCGCCCAGATGACGAGGTTGAAGTTGAAGGCCCGGGCGGCCGATTGGCGTACGAAGGGACTCTTCTCCCGGCCCACCGCCCAGACTGCCAACGGGCCCGCGAGCGAGAGCCAGCCGGCGGAGAGGACCGCGGCGACGAGCGTCGAGAGATGGCCGATGACGGCCCAGGTGCGCTCATCGCTCGTGATGGTGGAGGCGTCGTGGGTGGGATTTGGATACCTGATTTCGCTCATGCATCCCACTCTGCGCCGGCGGACGACCCCTGGCCATGCTGGTCCTCCCTGACGCCACCCTGGCCCGACCCCGAGACGCGGTGCCGACTCATGCCGTATGCCGCCGTGCGCGCTCCCGCCCCCGTCGTCGTCAATCGCTCCGGCCGGGCACGCCGATGGCACGCTGGAGGGCGTCGACGACGCGTGGGTCGTACTCGTAGCCGAGGCCGAGGAAGATGCGCTCGAGGGCCTGCTCGCTGGCCCTCGACGTCCCGGCTCCGGCGGTGAGGTCCTCGTAGGCGTTGACGACCTTGATGATGCGCGAGGTCAGCGGGATGCTCGCGTTGAACTCGCGCATCTGGCGGTAGGGGGCGGTCTGGTGTTCGAGGATGTGGGCCACCTCGTCCAGCACCCCGGCATCGAGGCCGGCCAGCATCCCGACCCTGGC
>JAKDLQ010000322.1 GCA_030452775.1 Micrococcales bacterium
GGCATCGCCACCGCCTTGAACGCCCTGGCCAGGCTCGTCTTCACGCTCGATCGTGATGTCGTCGACGCCTACCCCCGGGCGGCGGCGGCCAGCGCCCGGACCCTGGGGCGGGTGGGGCAGCGTGCCCACCGGGCGGTCCCCTCGCTGGCGCTGCTCGGGCTTGTCATCGGGGTCGTCCTTCTCGCCGTCTCGGCGTCATGGTGGCGATGAGGACATGTTCCTGACACTCCTGGTGCTGGTCCCCCTCGTCGCGGCCCTGGTGCTGTTGGCCATGCCGCCGGAGGGCCGGGCCGATGCCCTGATCTCCCTCGGCGCGTCGATCGTCACCGCGGCCCTCGCCGTCTGGGTCTCATTGGCCCGTCCGGTGATCGACGTCCCGTGGATCCGGTCGCTCGGGATCCGCTGGCACTTTGCCATCGACGGGATCTCCGTGGCCCTCGTGCTGCTCACTGTGCTGCTCACCGTCGCCGTCGTCATCCACACGATCGCCGGCGCGCCACCACCCGGCGGGACCCGGAGCACGATGCTCGGCTGCATCCTGCTCGTCGACGCCGGCGCCGTCGCGGTCTTCCTGACCCGTGACGCGATCCTCTTCTTCATCGCCTTCGAGGTCGTCCTGGTGCCGATGTGGGTGCTCATCCGCCGGTTCGGCGACGAGCATGTGCCGGACCGGGCCCGTGCCGACGCGGCCGGCCGGTTCATCCTCTTCACCGTGTTCGGCTCGACCGTGATGCTCGTCGGGATCCTCTTGCTCACCTACAGCCAGGGCAGCTCCGACCTCGACGTGCTCGCCGAGGCGGGCGGGGCCGGGCTGTCGCGGCCGGTGCAGATCGCCATCGCTGCGCTGCTCCTCGGCGGGCTCGGTATCAAGGTCCCGCTCTGGCCCGCGCACACGTGGCTGCCGGCCGCGCACACGATCGCCCCGACGGCAGGGTCGGTGCTGCTCGCCGGGATCCTGCTCAAGCTGGGCGTCTATGGCATGGTCCGCCTCGCCGTCGCCACCGTGCCCCAAGGGGTGGCCGCCCTCAGCCCGGCGCTCGCGATCCTCGGTGTCGTCGGCATCATCTGGGGATGCCTGGCCTGCCTCGTCGAGCGGGATCTCAAACGCCTCGTCGCCTACAGCTCGGTGGCCCACATGGGCTTCGTTGCGCTGGCCATCGCATCGGGCAGCCACACCGGGCTACAGGCCGCGCTCTTCGGCAACATCGCGCACGGTGTGGTCGCGGCACTGCTGTTCTTCGTCGTCGGAGACCTCAAGGAGAAGTGGGGGACGGCCGACCTCACTGTCGCTCGAGCGGCCCTACGTGACAGGTCTCCCCGCCTCGGGGTCGCCCTCGTCTTCGGACTCGCCGCGTCGCTGGGGCTTCCCGGGCTGGTGACCTTCTGGGGTGAGTTCCTTGCCCTGTATGCCGCCTGGTCCCCGGGCGCCGGGCGCCCCGTCGCGTTGCTGCGGGTGTGTGTCGTGGTCGGTGCCGTCGGGATCGCGCTCGCCGCGGCCTACGCGTTACGGGTCGCCCGCATCGTCTGGGCCGGCGAGGGCAGCGATCCTCGCGCCGAGCCGATCCCGGACCTGACCGGCCACCGCTGGGGCATCGTCGTCGCCCTCGTCGGTGCCATGGTGGTCCTCGGCGTGGCGCCGCACCTGCTGCTGGCAGTCTCGGACGCCGACGCCCTCTCGCTCCTCGCGGCGGTGTCCCGATGACCTTCCTCACGATCGACGTCGTCGCCCTGCTGCCGGCCCTCCTGCCTCTTGCCGGCGTGCTCGCGGTGCTCGC
>JAKDLQ010000323.1 GCA_030452775.1 Micrococcales bacterium
CACCGATGGGCACGATGGTGACGGGCTCCTCGCCCGCCGGCAGGTCGACGTGGACCGCGAGGGGCACGCCGCCGGAGAGGCTCGGCGCGCCGTTGGTCGGCGGCAGGGTCGGCAGGTCGAGCGCCGACATCCGCATCGTCCGGCCGAACGAGGTGACCAGGCCGAACTCGCCACGCGCCGAGGTGCGCACCATGCCCACGAGCGCATCGTGCTTGGACCGCGCTCCCGCCGCCGTGACCGGTTCGTCGTTCGCGGTCCGGGCGAGCAGCCCGGTCGACGACAGCAGCACCCAGCACGGGTCATCGGCGACCTCGAGGGGACCGGAGGGCTCCGCAGCTGCCGTGGCACCCGTGCTTTCCAGCAACACCGTCCGTCGCGGGGTGCCGTGTGCCTTGGCGACATCGGCGAGCTCGGTGGAGACGAGCCTCAGCAGGAGCGCGTCGCTGTCGAGCAGTGCGCGCAATTCCTCGATCGAACGCTCGAGCTCGGCCTGCTCGGCCTCGAGTTCGACCCTGGAGAACTTCGTCAGGCGACGGAGCTGGAGGTCGAGGATGTAGGTCGCCTGCGGCTCGGTCAGGTCGAACACGCTCATGAGGCGCGTCTTGGCGATGGCGGCGTCATCGGAGCCGCGGATGACTTCGATGACCTCATCGATGTCGAGGATGGCGATGAGCAGTCCCTGGACGAGGTGCAGGCGGTCCTCGCGTCTGCGCAGTCGATAGCGCGTGCGCCGACGCACGACGTCCGTCCGGAAGTCGACATAGACGCGCAGCAGGTCCTTGAGGCCAAGCGTGCGCGGCTGGCCCTCGACGAGCGCCACGTTGTTGATGCCGAAGTTCTCCTCCATCGGGGTCAGCTTGTAGAGCCTCTCGAGGACCGCTTCGGGATGAAAGCCGTTCTTGACCTCGATGACCAGCTGCAGCCCGTGTGAGCGGTCGGAGAGGTCCCTGATGTCGGAGATGCCCTGCAGGCGCTTACTCTGCACAAGGTCGCGGACCTTGTCGATGACCTTCTCCGGGCCGACGAGATAGGGCAGCTCGGTGACGACGATCCCCTTGCGGCGCGGCGTGACCGACTCGATCCTCGCCGTGGCCCGTGTGCGGAAGCTGCCACGTCCGGTGAGGTAGGCGTCCCGGATCCCGTCGAGCCCGACGATCCGGCCGCCGCACGGCAGGTCGGGCCCGGGAACGAACTTCATCAGATCCTCGAGCGAGCAGTTCGGGTGCGCGATGAGGTGCCGGGCGGCGCCGATGACCTCGACGAGGTTGTGCGGAGGCATGTTGGTCGCCATGCCGACTGCGATGCCGGCAGCGCCGTTGACGAGAAGGTTGGGGAAGGCTGCCGGCAACACCTCCGGCTGGTAGTGCGTGTCGTCGTAGTTGGGGACGACATCGACGGTCTCCTCATCGAGTCCATCGACGAGGAGCAACGCGGCCTTGGCCATCCGGGCCTCGGTATAGCGGGCCGCGGCCGGGCCGTCGTCGAGCGAGCCGAAGTTGCCGTGCCCGTCGATGAGCGGTAGGCGCAGCGTCCATGGCTGCGCCATGCGCACCAGCGCGTCATAGATCGCCTGGTCCCCGTGCGGGTGATACTTGCCCATCACCTCGCCGATGATGCGCTGGCTCTTGACGTGGCCTCGGTCCGGGCGGACGCCGAGCTCGCTCGCGCCGTAGAGGATGCGCCGCTGGACCGGCTTGAGCCCATCGCGCGCGTCGGGCAGGGCCCGGGAGTAGATGACGCTGTAGGAGTACTCGAGGA
>JAKDLQ010000324.1 GCA_030452775.1 Micrococcales bacterium
CGAGATGGAACTATGCACTGCACTTCGAGAGGCGCGCTGTGTCGTGGGGCCTGCGCCACCTGCCGATCGATCGAGATCACCCGTGGCTCAGAGCCCGGATTCGCCGGTCCTGATCATGATGCGGCGGCACTCGTCACACCGCACCACCTCGTCCTCGGGGGCAGAACGGATGCGGGACAGATCGACATTGTGGAGCTCGAGCTGGCAGCCGCCACACCGCCCCTGACGAAGCTCGGCTGCGGCGAGGCCGCCGCTGGTGCTGCGGACCTTCTCGTAGAGGGCGGCCAGGTCCTCCCCGATCCCGGCGACGAGGTCGGCCCGCCCGGAGCCGACCGTGACCGCCTCGGCGTCGAGATCTCGCAGCGCCTCGTCCCGCTCGGCCTCGAGCGCGGCCACCTGATCCGCCAGCTCGTCGCGCTGGGCACGCAGCTCGGTGACGCGCCGATCCAGCGTCTCGGCCCGCTCCATCACCGCGAGCTCGAGATCCTCCAGCTCGCTCTGCCGGCGGGCGAGGGACTGCAGCTCGTGCTGGAGCGCCTGCAGGTCTTTCGCGGAGCCTGCTCCGGACTCGAGTCGCGACCGGTTCCGGGCAGCTCGGTCCCGGACCAGTTGCACGTCCTGTTCCGACTTCGTCAGCTCGCGCTGGATGTCCCCGGCGGCGGTCTCGGCGTTGACGAGATCCGTCTTCACCCCGGCCAGGTCGGCGCTCCTCGCGCCGATCTGCTTCACCTGCGGGAGGTTGGCCTTGGCATGTGCGATCTGGTCGATACGCGTGTCGATGGCCTGCAGGTCGAGCAGGAGCCGCTGACGGGATGGATCGGCTTTCAGGACACACCTCCGGCTGCGTTGGCACCGACGACGAAGGTCCACGGCTCGGTGCGCACCGTTGACACTCTGGTCTCGACCCTAGCTGGTGATCCCGGATCGTCACCGATGGCTGCTATGAGGCGCTGGCAGGCGCTCGCGAGCCACAGCGACTCGGTCGCCCAGTGGCCGGCGTCGATCAGGTAAGGCGTGCCTGCACGGGCCTCCTCGCGAGCCTCGAGGACCGGATGATGTCGCAGGTCCGCCGTGACGTAGACGTCAGCCCCGCTCACGCGCACCGCCTCGAACTGATCGTCCCCGGCGCCTCCCATGACGGCCACCCGGGACACCCGCGCCTCGGGGTCGCCGGCGACCCGGATACCACCTGCCGTCGCGGGCAGCGCCTCCGCCACCCGGGCCGCGAACTGCGCCAGCGACTCGGGTGCGGGCAGCTCGCCGACCCGCCCAGCGGCATACCCCTCGATCTGCGACAAGGCCCGCTGGGAGGCCAGGCCGAGCGCGTCGGCGAGGACAGAGCTCACCCCGGGATCGGCGACGTCGGCGTTGGTGTGCGCGACGTAGAGGGCGATGCCGGCGACGACGAGTGCCGTCACCGTTGCCCCCTTGGCGCTCGTCGTCGCGACCGAGTGGACGCCGCGCAGCAGGAGCGGGTGGTGGGTGACGATGAGGTCCGCGCACCATGCGGCCGCCTCGTCGATGACCGCCAGGGTGGGGTCGAGCGCGAAGAGGATGCGCGCCACCGGTTGGTCGAGATCACCGGTGACGAGCCCGACCCGGTCCCAGCCGGCAGCGCTCTCCGGCGGATAGAGCGTCTCGAGGGCGGCGACGACGGCGCTCAGCGACAAGGAGTCCACGTGGGCCCGGCCGGTCTCGAACCGACGACACCCGCGGTGTAAACGCGGCGCTCTACCAACTGAGCTACAGGCCCT
>JAKDLQ010000325.1 GCA_030452775.1 Micrococcales bacterium
CTCCCGGGCCTGGCCGCCCCGAGCGCCCGCGACGGGTGACCCCGGCAAGGGGCCGAAAGGCCGCCAGGCATGGCCGATGAGCCGATGGCCACACAGCACGTAACGACCAGGACGCACCCACGGTTGGGCACGTAACGACCAGGATGCACCCGCGCCTGGCTCGACGATGCGAGTCTGCCCGTCCTCGAAGTTGCCCCTCCACGACCGGCTCCCCGGCTATCGTCGACGACTGTCCCCACCGTCACCCAGCTGCCAGACGGCTCGTGGTCAACAAGCCGCAAGCCCGGTAGCGCTTGCTGCTGTCACTGAACGAGGGAAACGAGGAGGGGCGCCTGTGTCGTCTCCACGAAACCGGGCTCCCACACGGCGCCCTCGATCGCCGCGACCCGAAGGGACGCGTCGCCGGATCTGATTGGGCCGGCGCCACCGTTTGGAGGCAAGTTGCAGTCGATACCCAGCGCATCGATCCCGGCAGGGGCGTCGCTCCCGCCAGCATTGTCACGCCGGCGTCACCTTCACCCGCAGCGACCACGGCTAGGTGACCACACGCCTCTGCCCTGACGTGCCCGTCGGCAACGCCCCACCTGCGAGAACACCAATCCAACAGCAGGACGCCAACCGCGCGCGAGAGCGCCCGCGATCCATCGTCCACCCGGCTCAAAGACCAGGGTCTGGTCCCTCGCCGGCGCCGGCAGCGGGTGCGCGGGACTGCGCCGTCCCTCGCATCCTTCGACCTTCTCCGACCCACGGGAGGTGCATCTCTCGTACTTACCCGCCGATGAGGACGTCCTCGGCGAGCCAGCGCGTCGGCGACCTGCCGGCGAGGGCTCGCCACTCGCGGTTGAGATGGGGCTGGTCCGCATAGCCGGCGGTGATCGCGACCTGGCTGAGCGGCATACGGGATGAGGACACGAGTGGGAGCGAGCGTTCGAAGCGGCGCACCCGGGCAGCCTCCTTGGGCGTCACGCCGAACTCGGAGCGGAAGCGCTGCTGCAGGGTGCGCACGGACCAGCCCACCCGATGAGCGACGTCGCGGATCCGCACCGCACCATGGCTCACCGCGATGAGGCGCCACGCCTCGAGCACCTCGGCGGGTGGATCGCGAGGATCCACCTCACCGGCAAGGAGGGTCTGCTCGACCAGTTCGAAGCGGCGATCCCACGAGTCCGTCTCGTGCAGCCGGTCACGCAGGCGCGCCGCCCGGCTGCCCAGCACGTCGGCGAGCTCGTAGGAGGTCTCGGCGAGCTCCGCTGCGGGGCAACCGAAGAACGCACGCACCGCGCCAGGCCGCAAGGCGAGCTGAACGCCGTGCTGATAGCCGTCGTGGTGGATGTGCGATGGCCCCGTCGCGAGACCGGCAAGGACGGAGTCGAACGCGCGCCGCCCGGCATACGCATCGCTCACCTCCAGCCGGTCGTCCAGGGGGATGACGAGCGTGACCGTGCTCGACGGCATACCGACATGAACCCCGGCCGGGAAGCCGCCGAGGCGGTATCCGACCGCGCGCTCGACACGGCGCGCGAGCCGCGGCGACGGCACGTGCACATGGTGCTCGGCGATGCACCCGGCGTCGCGCTCAGCGTGCGGCTCCACGCCCCCTACGCTACGACGACTTCTTGCCCTTGTCCCCGTCGCTCGACAGTGCCGCGACGAAGGCCTCCTGCGGGACCTCGACCCGGCCGACCATCTTCATCCGCCGCTTGCCCTCCTTCTGCTTCTCGAGCAGCTTGCGCTTGCGGCTGATGTCGCCGCCG
>JAKDLQ010000047.1 GCA_030452775.1 Micrococcales bacterium
CCCACGGCAACACACCGAGTAATCGTCAACCCCAACTGGTAATAACCGGTTGGAGATGGCGACTGCTCGGTGTGTTGCCGGGGCTCGGGGTGGTCCACGGGAGTGGCCCTTCCGGCGAATCAGGCAGGCCGCACGCCACCGCTGAGTAGAGTGGGTCGGTCGGTCGACGCGCACCAGCCGTCGACCGTGACCGGAGCGAGCCGCCAGGATATCTGCCAGCGGAAGGACCACGGAGATGAAGATCGGCATCCCACGCGAGATCAAGGCGGACGAGGACAGGGTGGCGATCACCCCCTCCGGGGTCCACGAACTCGTCCGTGCCGGGCACGAGGTGCGCGTCGAGCGAGGCGCCGGTGCCGGCTCCTCGATCACCGATGACGCCTACCAGTCGGCCGGCGCGACGCTCCTCGAGGCCGCCGACGACGTCTGGGCCGGCGCCGAGCTCGTCCTCAAGGTCAAGGAACCTGTCGCCGGCGAGTACCACCGGCTACGCGAGGGCCTCACCCTGTTCACCTATCTGCATCTCGCCGCCGATCAGGCCCTCACCGAGGAGCTCGTCAAGCGCAAGGTCACCGCCATCGCCTACGAGACTGTCGAGCTGCCCGACCGCTCGCTTCCGCTGCTCGCGCCGATGTCCGAGGTCGCGGGTCGGCTGGCGCCGCAAGTGGGCGCGCAGGCGTTGCTCAGTGCTGCCGGTGGGCGCGGCGTCCTCCTCGGCGGGGTCTCCGGCGTCTACGCCGCCAAGGTCGTCGTCATCGGTGCCGGGGTCGCCGGCATGAACGCTGCAGCCATCGCGCTCGGGATGCAGGCCGAGGTGCTGCTGCTCGACCGGGATGTCACCAAGCTGCGGCATGCCGACTTCGTCTACCAGGGCCACTGTCAGACCGTCGCCTCCAACGCTCTCGAGATCGAGCAGGCCATCTCCGACGCCGACCTGGTCATCGGGGCGGTCCTGGTCACCGGCGCCAAGGCACCGAAGCTCGTCACCAACGATCAGGTCGCCCGGATGCGGCCCGGCTCGGTGTTCGTCGACATCGCCATCGATCAGGGCGGCTGCTTCGAGGACTCCCGCCCGACGACGCACTCCGACCCCACCTACCGCGTGCACGACTCGATCTTCTACAGCGTCGCCAACATGCCTGGTGCCGTGCCCCACACGAGCACGTACGCCCTGACCAACGTCACCCTGCCGTATGCCGTCGAGCTGGCTCGGGTCGGATGGCGCGACGCACTCGCGGCCGATCGCGCCCTCGCCCGGGGGCTCAACACCCATGACGGTGCGGTCATCTACGAACCCGTTGCCCAGGCACATTCGATGCCGCACGTGAGTGTCGACGAGGTGCTCACCTGAACGCGCTGGAGCGGGACATCACGGGTTGGCTGCACCATCTGCGAGTCGAGAAGGGCGCGGCGGCGAACACGGTGAGCTCCTACGCGCGGGATCTGCGGCGCTATGCCGAGTTTCTCGCCGAACGCGGCATCGAGGATGCCTCGGAGGTGACCGAGTCGGACGTGACGGACTTCCTCGCTGCCCTGCGCCAGGGCGGCTCCGAGGGCGCGGGGCGCCCCCCGCTTGCGGCCTCGTCGGCCGCCCGCACGCTCGTGGCGGTGAGGGGCCTGCACAGGTTCCTCGCGCTCGAGGGCCGCATGAGCGATGATCCGGCAGCCGACGTGGCGCCGCCGAAGCCGCCATCGCGGCTGCCGAAGGCGATTCCGGTCGACACGGTCGAGCGGATCCTCGCCGCGGCATCCGTCGGCGACACGCCGCAGGCGCTCCGGGACCGAGCCCTGCTCGAGGTGCTCTACGGCGCGGGGGCGAGAATCAGCGAAGCGGTGGGGCTCGACGTCGATGACATCGACCTCGAGAAGGTCGGCATCGAGGAGGTCGGCCTCGGCGCGGCCGCCGCGATCGGATCGGTCCGGCTGCTCGGCAAGGGGCGGCGGGAGCGGATCGTGCCCCTGGGCCGGTATGCCGCGCAGGCACTCGATGCCTACGTCGTGCGCGGTCGGCCCGCCCTCGCGGCCGGCGGGCAAGGCCGATCGGGCGGGGCGCTCTTCCTCAACCTGCGTGGGCGGCGCCTGTCCCGGCAGTCCGCATGGGCCGCCATCCAGGAGGTCGCCGGGCGCGCGGGAATCCGCGAGCACGTCTCGCCCCACACCCTGCGGCACTCGTTCGCCACCCATCTGCTCGACGGCGGCGCAGATGTGCGCGTCGTCCAGGAACTGCTCGGCCACGCCTCCGTGACGACGACCCAGATCTACACGATGGTCTCGGTGCAGCGGCTGCGGGAGGTCTATGCAGAGGCCCACCCGAGGGCCCGCTGATAGGGTCGCCTCTGATCGGCGAGAGGCTGACCGGGAGCGCAACCGAGCGGGGTGGAACACGCGGTGAACGAGGAGTCGCACCAGAGTATGCACACGCGGGACGTCGGCGCACTCACTCATCTGCCGGGCATCGAGCGGGCCGGTGTCGGGGCCATCGGACCGACCGGTCGGCCGCTGCCGGACTTCCCCGAGCCGCCTCTCCTCACCAGCCACGGGCCGGCCCGGATCATCGCCATGTGCAACCAGAAGGGCGGCGTCGGCAAGACGACGACGACGATCAATCTCGGCGCTGCGCTGGCCGAGATCGGCCGGCGGGTCCTGCTCGTCGACTTCGACCCGCAGGGCGCGCTGTCGGTGGGACTCGGCGTGCGGGGCGGCGAGCTCGACACGACGATCTATACCCTGCTCGTGGAGCGGGGCCACGACATCGACGACGTCATCCAGCACACTCGCACGGACGACCTCGACATTGTCCCGGCCAACATCGACCTGTCCGCTGCGGAGGTCCAGCTCGTCGGCGAGGTCGCCCGGGAGCAGATCCTCGCTCGGGTGCTGCGCCCGGTCATCGACGACTACGACGTCATCCTCATCGACTGTCAGCCCTCCCTCGGCCTGCTCACCGTCAACGCCCTGACGGCGGCGCACGGCGTCATCATCCCGCTCGAGTGTGAGTTCTTCGCCATGCGTGGTGTCGCGCTGCTCGTCGAGACCATCGAGAAGATCACCGACCGCCTCAATCCCCGCCTCACCATCGACGGCATCCTCGCGACCATGTACGACAGCCGGACCCTGCACAGCAAGGAGGTCGTGCGCTCCGTCGTCGACCACTTCGACGAGCAGGTCTTCCACACCGTCATCAGCCGGACCGTGAAGTTCCCCGACGCGACCCTCGCGGCCGAGCCCATCACGACCTACGCGTCGACATCCACGGCTGCCGGAGCCTACCGCCAGCTCGCCCGTGAACTCATCGCGCGCGGCGGCGCAGCCTGAGCGCCGTGAGCGAGCCGGACACCCTGAGCCGCCTGGTGGTGAATCACGAACTCACTCCCGGAGGGGTGATCACGAGGCGCTCGGTGATCCCGTTCGAGGTGCACCTCGACGTCTTCTCAGGACCCTTCGACCTGCTCCTCGGACTGATCTCGAAGCACAAGCTCGACATCACCGAGGTCGCCCTGGCCCAGGTCACCGACGAGTTCATCGCCCACCTCAAGGCGGCCAGGGACTCCGACGCGGAGTGGGACCTCGACCAGGCATCGGGGTTCCTCCTCGTGGCGGCGACGCTGCTCGACCTCAAGGCGGCCCGGCTACTGCCACGGTCAGGACCGGAGGACGATGAGGACCTCGCCCTCATCGAGGCGCGCGACCTGCTGTTCGCCCGCCTGCTGCAGTACCGCGCCTACAAGCAGATCGCGCAGACCCTCCGGGACCGGATGGCGACCTCCGGGCGGATGACACCACGCCAGGCCGGTCTCGAGCCACGGTTCGCCAGCCTGCTGCCCGAGCTGGTCATGGCGATCACCCCGGACCAGTTCGCCCGGATCGCCGCGCGGGCGCTGACCCCGAAGGCCCCGCCGACCGTCGGGCTCGAGCATCTGCATGCGCCGCAGATCAGCGTCCGCGAGCAGGCCACCCTCATCATCGAGCGTCTTCGCCGCCACCGGCAGATGTCCTTCCGTGCCCTGGTCGCCGACGCAGACAGCACGCTCGTCATCGTCGCCCGCTTCCTCGCGTTGCTCGAGCTCTTCAAGGAGGCGGTGATCGCCTTCGAGCAGGCGCAGGCCCTCGGCGAGCTCGATGTCCGGTGGACCGGCACCCAGGAGGGCGACGTGTCCATCGACGACGAGTTCGACGACAGTGTCAGTGACGACACCATCGACCAGGACATCCACCGCGACAACGGAACCAACAATGACAGCGACAATGCCAACGACACTCCCGAGCGAGCCGGGCGAGGAGCAGGGGATGAGTGACGCACCGAGCCGGGCGTCAAGTGCCCCAGACATCTCAGGCGCCGCGCTGGACAGCACGGACGAGAGCGTCGAAGCGCACCGCGCCTTCGACGTCGACGATGCGCCCGGGGGTGTCCGATCGGCACTCGAGGCCGTGCTCATGGTCGTCGACGAGCCGGTCCCCGAGCTGGCGCTCGCCGCGGCACTCGAGGTGCCGGTCGATGACGTCCGCGCCCACTTGAGGAACCTCGAGCAGGAGTATGCCGCTGACCAGCGCGGCTTCACTCTGCGCGACGTCGCAGGCGGCTGGCGCATGTACAGCCGCTCCGAGTTCGCTCCGGTCGTCGAGAAGTTCGTCCTCGACGGGCAGCAGGCACGGCTGACCCAGGCCTCACTCGAGACGTTGGCCGTCATCGCCTATCGTCAGCCCGTCGCCCGAGGGAGGGTCAGCGCCGTGCGCGGTGTCAACGTGGACGGTGTCGTCCGCACCCTCATCTCGCGCGGGCTCATCGAGGAGCTCTCGGACCCGGGAGAGGGCGGCGCCGTCCTCTATGGCACGACGCCCTACTTCCTCCAACGCATGGGACTGCGCTCGCTCGACGAGCTGCCCGACCTGGCGCCCTACCTGCCGGACGCGGACCTCCTCGACGAGCTCAACGACGAAGGCCGGTCATGAGCGAACACTCGCGGTCACCACGCCAACCCAAACGATCAGGCAGCCACAGCGGTCGCTCAGACCGTCGCGGCCAGGGCGGCGCCCGCCAGGGCCGCCACGGCGGGCGGCGCACCGGAGAGACCCGCTTCGCCGGCGATGCCACGGCGAGCCGGCGACCCGCACCGGACCGGCCGGGCGTCGACGTCCATGATCCCGACGGGATCCGGCTCCAGAAGCTGCTCGCTGCCGCCGGCGTCGGCTCGCGCCGCGTCTGCGAGGGCCTCATCGAGCAGGGCCGGGTCACGGTCGACGGTAATGTCGTCACCGAGCTCGGAGTGCGCATCAAGGCGGGCTCGCACGCCGTCCACGTCGACGGCGAGCGGGTCAACGTCGACCGGGACCGGGTCTACCTCGCGTTCAACAAGCCGGCGGGCGTCGTCACCACGATGAATGACGACCTCGGCCGCGTCTCGATCGCCGACTACGTCGGCAACCGGTCCGAGCGGCTCTTCCACGTCGGGCGGCTCGACGCCGACACAGAGGGGTTGCTCCTGCTGACGAACGATGGCGAGCTCGCGCATCGCCTGCAGCACCCGTCATACGGCATCCTCAAGACCTACCTCGCGACGGTCCCCGGGCCGGTGGCACGAGACGTCGGCAGGAGGTTGCGCGCCGGCATCGAGCTCGAGGACGGGCCAGTGCAGGTCGACTCGTTCAGGCTCGTCGACTCCCAGCCGGGCAAGGCCCTCGTCGAGGTGATCCTCCACGAGGGGCGCAAGCACGTCGTGCGGCGGTTGCTCGAGGCGGTCGGACACCCGGTGCAGGATCTCGTGCGCACCGAGGTCGGCCCGATCCGGCTCGGTGACCTGCGCCCCGGCCGCACCCGCGCCCTGGGCAGGGCAGAGGTCGCGGCGCTCTACCAGGCCGCGGGCCGCTGACCCCATGACCCGCTGGCCCAGATGATGACAACCCACGTCCGGATCGTCGGGACCGGCCTCATCGGCACGAGTCTCGGGATCGTGCTGACCCGCCGCGGCTATCGCGTGAGCCTGGAGGATCCCTCGCCGACGGCGGTCCGGCTGGCCAGGGACCTGCGAGCGGGAGATGTCAGCGGCGGCGAGGATCATGTCCGACCCGACATCGTCGTCGTCGCGGCCCCTCCAGATGTCGTCGGGCAGGTCGTCGTCGATTCCCTGATGCGCTGGCCCGGTGCCGTTGTCACCGACGTGGCTTCGGTCAAGGCGGTGGTGCTGAGCGAGGTTCTCGCCGCCGAGGTCGATCCACGCCGTTACGTCGGGTCCCACCCGATGGCCGGGCGGGAACGCTCCGGCGCGGCTGCGGCCCGGGCGGACCTCTTCGAAGGGCGGGCGTGGGTCATCGTGCCCCACGACGGCAGCGATCCGGACGCGGTGAGCCTCGTGCGCGATCTCGCCACCTCGACCGGCGCGGCGGTGCGGGTCATGCCCGCCGCCGAGCACGATGCGGCGGTGGCGGCGGTCTCCCACGTCCCGCAGCTCGCCGCGAGCATCGTCGCAGCCACCCTGCGCGAGCTGTCCGAGCCGGCCGTCGGGCTCGCCGGACAGGGGCTGCGCGACATCACCCGGATCGCGGCGAGCGATCCTCGGCTGTGGACCCAGATCCTCGCCGGCAACGCGGGCGCGGTGCGCGAGGTGCTGCGCGACGTGCGTGAGCGGGTCGATGACGTGATGACCGCTCTCGACACCCTCGTTGACGGCGACGGCGAGGGCGCTCTCGCCACCCTGGCTGTGGCCCTCGAGGCGGGCAACCTCGGCCACGCCCGGATCCCGGGCAAGCACGGCGCGAGCCCAGCGGCATACGGCATCGTCTCGGTGGTCGTCCCCGACCGACCGGGTGAGCTCGGTCGCCTGTTCAGGGAGATGGGCGACGCGGGGATCAACCTCGAGGATCTGCACCTCGAGCACGGCCTCGGGCAGCCGTTCGGGATCGCCGACATCTCGGTGCTGCCGGCGTCGGTCGAGCCGCTCCGTGCGGAGCTGACGCGGCTCGGCTGGCGCATCCACGACTGACCCGGGGCTAGGCTAGGGCTAGGCTCGACCCCATGCCCGACAGCCCTCCTCAGCGCGCGGACGACACCACGGACCAGGCACTGACGGTCTTCGTGGTCGCGATCGACGGGCCGTCGGGATCCGGCAAGTCGAGCGTGTCCAAGCGGGTCGCCCGGGAGCTCGACTTCGCCTACCTCGACACCGGCGCGATGTACCGAGCCCTGACCTGGTGGTGCCTGGAGCAGGACGTGGACCTCGGCGACGCGGACGCGGTGGCCGCCGCCGCCCTCGCCTTCCCGCTCGAGATCGGCACCGATCCAGATGACCCCACCGTGCGCGTGGCCGGTCATGACATCACCACGCCCATCCGCGAGACCCGCATCTCGACCCAGGTGTCCGCGGTCGCGGCCAATCTGCGGGTGCGCGAATCCATGCGGCGCCTGCAACGCCGGCTCATCGCCGAGGCCGGCACCGGACGGGGGATCGTCGCCGAGGGGCGGGACATCACCACGGTCGTCGCTCCTGAGGCGCCCGTCCGGATCCTGCTCACCGCCTCGGAAGAAGCCCGCCTCGCGCGACGGTCGACCGAGTTGCACGGCGACGCAGATGACGAGAGTGTCGCCGCCACCCGCCCGCAGATCATCGACCGGGACCGCGCGGACGGGGCGGTGTCGCAGTTCACCATCGCCGCGGACGGGGTGATGACGATCGACACGTCCGACGTGGACTTCGACGGCTCCGTCGAGGCGGTGCTGCAGGTCGTCTCTGCAGCCCGGGCATGAGCGGCGTCACCGCGCCACCGGCCTGGCGAGCTCGACTCGGACATGCCATCGGCGTCGCTCTCTTCCACACGCTCTACGACGGACGCACCAGGCACGCCGAACGGGTCCCACGGGAGGGCCCGGCGATCCTCGTGGCCAACCATGCCGCCTTCCTCGACGGGCCCCTCGCGTTCTCGTTGTCGCCCCGGCCGGCGAACTTCCTCGTCAAGCAGGAAGCCTTCACCGGGCTCTCTGGCTGGCTCATCGAGACCGTCGGTCAGATCCCCATCGACCGCACCGTCGGTGACCGGACGGCGTTGGCGACGGCGGTCACCGTGCTCGATCGCGGGGGAGTGGTCGGGGTCTTTCCCGAAGGCACCCGGCGAGACGGCGACGTCGAGCAGGTCCACCAGGGCGCCGCCTGGATCGCGATGCGGACCGGAGCCCGCATCGTCCCCGTTGCCGTGCTCGGCACCCGCGTCCCAGGGCGATCCCCCGATGCCTGGCCCAGGCCCCGGTCGGTCTTGACAGTCGACTTCGGAGCATCCTTCGAGCTTGCAGTCGACCGATCGGTGCCGGGACGCGACCGGCTCCGCCTTGCCACCGAGCAGGTGCGCGATCACCTCGCGTCGCATGTGCGCACCGCGCGGGTGGACAATGATGGCGCATCACCCCCACCGGATTCGAGGACACCGTGAACGACGAGGACGCTCGCCCCGACCACAGCGAGGGCGCGCCGATCTCGACGAGGCAGGACTCCTCGATCGAGCGTGCGCTACGGGCAGGGCTCACGGACTTCGAGCTGAGCCCGGAGGACGAGGCTCTGCTCGATTCCGCCGGCCCGTCGGGCGCCGACACCGGGCCAGCCGGCGTGCAGCCGGTCGTTGCCGTCGTGGGCCGCCCCAACGTCGGCAAGTCGAGCCTGGTCAACAGGATCCTGCGCCGGCGCGAGGCGGTGGTCGAGGACGTGCCGGGGGTGACTCGCGACCGGGTCTCCTACGAGGCCGAGTGGGCCGGGCGCCGCTTCACCGTCGTCGACACCGGCGGCTGGTCAGCGGACGCGACAGGAATCCACCTGCGCGTCGCCGAGCAGGCCGAGATCGCCATCGAGCTCGCCGACGTCGTCATGTTCGTCGTCGACGCCACGGTCGGGGCCACCGATGACGACGAGGCGGTCGTCAGGTTGCTGCGCAGGTCGAAGCGGCCGGTGGTCCTGGTCGCCAACAAGGTGGACGACCAGCGCGGCGAGGCGGACGCGGCCACGCTCTGGAGCCTCGGCCTCGGCCAGCCCTGGCCGGTCTCTGCCATCCACGGTCGAGGCAGCGGCGATGTGCTCGAGGCGCTGATCGAGGTCCTGCCCGAGGTGTCGGCGCACGGCTCGTCCGTGCAGGGGGGGCCGCGCCGCGTCGCCCTCATCGGCCGGCCCAACGTCGGGAAGTCGAGTCTGCTCAATCGCCTCGCGGGCTCCGAGCGAGTCGTCGTCGATGACGTGGCCGGCACGACCCGCGACCCGGTGGACGAGCTCATCGAGCTCGGCGGCATCACCTGGCGCTTCGTCGACACCGCCGGCATCCGACGTCGGGTGCACCAGGCCCGCGGAGCCGACTTCTACGCCTCGTTGCGCACCCAGACCGCCCTGGAGAAGGCCGAGGTCGCCGTCGTCCTCATCGACGCCGAGGAGCCTATCGCCGAGCAGGACGTCCGGGTCATCCAGCAGGCCATCGACGCGGGGCGCGCCCTTGTCGTGGCGTACAACAAGTGGGACACCCTCGATGAGGAACGCCGCTACTACCTCGAGCGTGAGATCGAGCGGGAGCTCGGCCAGGTCCCGTGGGCGCCACGCGTCAACGTCTCGGCGAAGACCGGGCGGCACATGGACCGTCTCGTCCCGGCACTCGAGACGGCCCTGGAGTCGTGGGACACCCGCATCTCGACCGGCCGGCTCAATGCCTTCCTCGGCGAGATCGTGGCCGCGCATCCCCACCCGGTCCGAGGCGGCAAGCAGCCGCGCATCCTCTTCGCCACCCAGGCCTCGACCCGCCCGCCGCGCTTCGTCCTCTTCACGTCTGGTTTCATCGAGGCGGGATACCGCCGCTTCCTCGAGCGGCGGCTGCGTGAGCAGTTCGGCTTCGAAGGCACCCCGATCGAGGTGTCGGTCCGAGTCCGGGAGAAGCGTCGCCGCTGAGTCGCCGCAGAGTCACCGCTGAGTCGGCGCTGAGGACGGTCAGGCCGACCCTCCCGGCGAGATCAGCGTCGCGATCCCGGCGCAGATGAGCCGGAGGCTGGCGAGGAACTGCGCATCGTCGTCATGTGTGGCCGCGGCGTCCAGCGTCGCTGGGAAGCGCTCGAGGTAGGCCTCGCCCGCGCCGAGATCGGCGAGTGCGGCCGCGGCTGCCGCGCCTGCGGCATCGGGCGCATGTGAGACGGCTTGCTCCTGCAGGACGTAGCCGGTGACATGGCTGAGCAGGGTGTCGGCCGCAACGACCCGATGCTGCCGCGCCAGCCCGGCGCCGGCCAAGGTCTGTAGCAGCCGCTCCATGAGGGCGAGCGCGCCGGGGCTGAGCACCGTCGGGCTCTCGGCGAGCAGGACCGCGCCGCCCGGTTCCTTGGTGATGCTCGTGCGCAGCGTGATGATCTGGGCCTCGACCTGCTCCTGCCAGGAGACCCCGCCGGGGAGCGCGTCGAGCGCCACGGTGCCGGCGGCATACGCCCGCTGGGCAACGCGATCGGCCATCAGGTGCAGCAACGCCGCCTTGCTCGGCACATGGTAGTAGAGGCTGCCGGCCTGTGCGTCCAGGCGCTCGGCGACCATTCGCATGGACAGCCCGCGGTAGCCGACCTCGGCGAAGGCGGCCATGCCGGCGTCGACGATCCGCTCCGCGGTCAGCTTCATTGCCCCAGACTAGCCGACTTCTCAAACGGTGTTTGAAGCTGATGCGATCCGCGGTAAGCATGACCGAAGGATTCAAAGGGCGTTAGGATCGAGGCTTGGGATGTCGACCCTCGCGTACTACATGAGCACCGCCGCACTCATGGTGCTCATGCTCAAGGTCGGAGTCGAGGTGGTCGGGGGGCAGCTCGGGTGCGACCTACTTCCTCGGAGCCACCCTCGCCGCCGCGCTGCTGCTGCACGCCGGGGCCCGGAAGCAGCGCCTTCTGTCGCTCAGCGTGCCGGCGCTTGGCCTGCTCATGTGGTTGGGTCCAGGCCAACGGGCACGGTCTTGTGTCGGCCTATGGATTCGTCCTGGGCTATCTGGTCGGGGCCGTCCTACGCCGACACCGTGCGAACAGTCCCAGGGGCAGGGCGACCGCCGCCCGGTGGAGAACTCGCACGTAGGTGCGGTGTCTCCCATCATCCGGTCCCAGGCGCCGAGCCGATTCGGACTCGCCCCTCCAGGTGCGCTAGGGTTTCGTTCGCCCCGCATGGGGCTTCGGGCTGTGGCGCAGCTTGGTAGCGCACTTGACTGGGGGTCAAGGGGTCGCAGGTTCAAATCCTGTCAGCCCGACCGTGTTTACACAGGTCAGAGGCCCGCACCGAACTCTCTCGGTGCTGGCCTCGGCCGTCTGACAGCCTCTTGTCGCGCCGGTCAAACTCAGTCCCAACCGAGCAGCGCGGTCGGCGCAGACCGAGCGAGCCCAAGCCGATGAGTACGAGCCCGAACATCAGCGGTCGTAGGGCGTCGCGGAACTGACTCGGGTATCGGTGATCTCAGGCCAGGGGGCGACTGGCGTTTGATGGGTCGCTGGGCAGCGTCACATCGTTGTCGAGTCCGCGTAGACACCACAGGCCCCACAGGAGCATCAAGGTGTCGTGTCCCACCAAGAAGCCCCAGAGCGCGCCATCGTGCAGGTTGGTGACCTTGAACATCAGGTCGCCGAGGGCGTGAATTCCAACCAATAGCCAGATCGCGTTGGTGCGCCAGCGGAAGATTCCGAACCCGATCCCGAAGCAGAAGGCACCGAAGGCCTGGGCCAGCGAGACTGCGACTGGTTGGCCGAAGAAGATGTTCGCCAAGTGGCTGGCACCGAAGAATGCGCCCCCGATCACTACAGACCGACGCAAGCCCACCGAACGCAGGGAGTCCAGGACGACCCCGCGATGCCATAACTCCTCGAAGACTCCCGTGGCTACGTAACCCACGACCAGCACGGTAAGCAGCCGAGCCGGCGGGAAATCCAGTCCGGTGACCAGCGGCGCCAAGGCGACCAGCAAAGGAACCGCCAGCAGTCCGACGTGTCGCCACGTCTGCGGACCCATAGCGCCCGTGCGTCGCCAGGCGCCGCACCAGGCTATGACGATGACGGTTCCCACCGCTACGATCAGAACCGCGACCAGACGACGCTCGGGGGCCTCGTCCTCGTCGCCACCTGGAAACAGCAGGTCAGTGACCAGACCAATGACCACCGTGAGAGCCGCCGGCACCGCAACCAGCCCAGCGGCCGTCCAGACTGGCCGTGAACGGTCGGCCCACCATGGCGCAGGTCCTGAGCTTGCGATTAAACCTTGGGCGGTTGGTCAGGCGGCCTTCTTGATGGCGGG
>JAKDLQ010000048.1 GCA_030452775.1 Micrococcales bacterium
GGGCGGGGGCCCCCGGGCCCTGGGGGGGGGTGGCGGGGTGGTGGGCGGGGGGGGGGGGGGGGGCGCCGGGGGGGGGGGGCGGGGGGGCGGGGGGGGGGGGGGGGGGCGGGGGGGCGGGGGGGGGGGGGGGGGGGGGGGGGGCGGGGCGGGGGGGGGGGGGGGGGGGGGGGGGCGCCGCCGCGGGGGGGGGGGGGGGGGGGGGGGGCGCGCCCGCGGCCGCGGGGGCGCCCGACTGGCGCCACGGCTACCTGCAGCACTTCCGCCGGCTCGTCGAGGCGGGATTGACCTCCGCCGACGCGGCCCGCGCGATCGCCCGCGACGGTCTCGGCTCCATCCACGCGCGGATGCGCTGGACGGGCATCGACGGGGACGAGCCGCTGGAAGCGGCCTTCGCATCAGCGTCGCCGCCGCTGGGGTCAGAGACGATCCGCGGGGAGGGGAGCCCTGACCGCACACTGACGCTGCCGTATGCCGCCGAGCGCCTCGCTGGTGACTCCTTGCGTCGTCGTCTGGCCGGGTGGGTGCAAGCGGGGACGATCGAGCCGTCCTGTGCCGAGGCGGTCGAGCTCGTCGTGGACAACCCGGACTGGCTGGATCTGTCCGATCAGACCATCGTCATCCTCGGCGCGGCCGCAGAGATGGGCCCGCTACGGTCGTTGCTGCGCTGGGGGGCCCACGTCGCAGCCGTCGACCTTCCGCGAAAGAACCTGTGGGCCAGGCTGTTCGCGGACACGCGTGCGTTGGCGGGCTCGATGACGGTCCCGGTCCGGGACGGCGATGGTGATGCCGCCTCACGGGCAGGCGGTGACCTGGTCCACGATCTCGGAGCGGTGACGCAGTGGGTGGGCTCGATCGAGGGGCCGCTCGTGCTGGGCAACTACGTCTATGCCGACGGCGGGGCGAACGTCCGGGTGTCGACGGCCGTCGATGCCCTGTGCCAGAAGGTGATCGCCGATCGCGGCGCCGACGAGGTGGCACTTGCCGTCCTGGCTACGCCGACCGACATCTTCGCCGTCCCGGGCGGTGCCGTGGCGGCCTCCGTCGACAGCTACGCGCACCGACGCACGAGCAAGGTCCTCCGGGTGCCGCTGCGCGCGCTGAGCGGGGGCCGGCTGCTGCGCCGCAACTATCTGCCGGGCCAGGACCCGGGCATCAACGACAGCGTCGTCCTGCAGCAGGGCCCCAACTACCTGTTGGCCAAACGCCTGCAACGGTGGCGGGCGACGACGCACCGAGCCGGTGGTGGCGTCGTCTCCTTCAAGGTCGCGCCCCCGACCCGCACCCGATCGGTCATCAAGAACCGTGCCCTGGCAGCCGCCTACGCCGGCGCGCACCGCTTCGGGGTCGAGGTCTTCGAGCCCGGCACGGCCAACACCCTCATGGCCGCGCTGCTCGTCCACGACCTGCGCACGGGCGCGCCGGCGCAGCCGCACCCGTGGCAGGACGAGGCGTTCGCCGCAGCGCACGGAGGGCTGTGGACCGCGGCATACGATCCGCGCAGCGCTCTTGGACTCGCGGCGTTGCTCGGTGTCGCCTCCGTCCGCTGACCAGGAGATACCCCGGATCCCGCATGACGGTGTGGCTACCTTTGTGCTGCGCTGTCGCGGGCGACCCTCAGCAACTCGACCAGGCCGGTGGCGTACTCCTGGGACTCGGCGTGGGCCTCCTCGTAGGGTGGCTGGAACCCCACTCCTGCCCATCGGTTCGTGGTTGGGTTCCACAGGTCGTTGCCGACCTCGAAGTCCCATGCGGCGATGCCGAACTCGTAGTAGAGCTGGTCCGCCGAGTTGCCTCCGGCGCTGTAGAGGACGTCTGCGACCGGCCCGGTGTTGGAGGGCCATGTCATGGTGCCTCGGTCGGTGGAGATGGCACCGACGATCCGCTTCGCCGCCTGGACGAACGCGTACTCCTCCGTGGCATCGGGCCGGGGCAGCGTGATCCGGCCCGGCATCGCATACGCCCCGGGAGGCCACATGAAGTAGCCGCCGTAGCTGTGCACGTTCATCGCGTAGCGAATGTTGGAGTGCTCCTTGGCCAGCGAGATGACGTTGCTGCTCTCTGCCTCGGACAGCTCGCCGGTACCGGCTGCGACAGCCGACAGGCAGTCGGTTGAGCCGCCGATGTACCCGTCGAAGACCGATCCGACGGTGTAGTTGCGGTTGACATCCACCCCCCACCGGTTGCGGTTGATCGGGTCGCGGTCGGTGCCGGTGCAGAAGTTGTCGAGGTTCTTGCGCTGGAAGTTGTAGTCGTTGAACGAGTAGTTCGCCCCGTCCGGGTTGGTCACGGGCAGGACGAACACGTCCACGTCCTCGAGCAGCTCAGCGGTGCCTGGGTCGGTGGCCGCATTGGCGAGCAGCCGCTCGGCGAACTCCATCGTCACCAGCGGTGTGGCCCACTCACGGGCATGCTCTTGGCTGTACGCCAGGACCCCTGGCCGCGAGCCGTCGCGGTGTTTGCCGATCCGCAGGGCCTGGACCGTCCAGGGATGGCTGAGGCCCGCGGCCGACAGGCCGTCATCCAGGCGGGTGGGCCCGGCCACCGGCATCGTCTTGCCGCCCGAGCCGGCTTCGACGGAGGCGCGGAACTGCCGCGGGTAGCGGGCACCGATGAACGCGGCAACCTGATCCGTGGTGCTGATGACCTCGCCCTGAGGACCGGTTGCCAGACGGATCGTCAGGACCCGGTCTCGATACGTGGCCGACAGCGGCCGTTTCCGCTTCGCGGGGGCACGCGACTTCACCTGGACCCCGTTCATCCGCTGCGATCCGTATCGCCGGGACTCGACCACCACCGCAGCGCCCGCTGGATCGCCGAGGTATGCCGTCGCCGTCCGCCGATAGCCCTGCGTCTTGTGGGGCAGGTCGATCACGTCGAGCAGGTCGGGGTACTGGCGGGCCAGCCGCTTGATTCGGGCTTTGACATCTGTCGGCGTCATGTATGCGGCGATGAAGTCCTGCTGGTAGCCCGCCGGCATTGGCGGAGCCGACGTCCCCGGCCAGGCCTGCGGCGCCTTGCTCGCGGTTCCACCCAGGCTCGAGGTCGCCGTCAGGCTGATCGGCCTCGCGGGTACGGACTGCGGGCCCGCGACGTGGTACTGGTACTCGCCGGCGTCCTCGAAGCGGCGAAGAGCAAACGTGCCGGACTGCCCGTCGGCCGTCGTCCAAGCCACCGTGATCTCGACATCCGGATCAGTGACGGCGGTCGTGGCGACCTCGGCCTGGACGAAGGTCCGCCCGCCGGAGGCCCACCAGTACGCCTGCAAGAAGTGCAGCGTGTCCACCGACACCTCGGCAGTGCCCCCGGCCGCCGATCTCCTGGTCGTCGTGGTCAGGCCCTTGGCCAGCGCCTGCCTCGCAGCCTTCCTGCTGTCGGCGAATCGCCGGCTCCCGTCATCCTGCTTCTGAATGACCTGTAGCACCGTCGCACCCTGCGAGCGCAATCGGGACAGCTCATGGCCGGTGACGACGACATCAACGAGAACCGCGCCCTCGCGCGATGACCGTGAGACCGCCGGCCTGGCAGCGATGTCGGCTCCCGAGGCGACGAGCCGATCGAGAGCCGCTTGGTCAGGCAGTTGCAGGCGCACCAGAGCGTGCTGATCGCCGCTAGGCAGACCGGCCTCAGCCACCGTCTTCGGACCTGGAGGTGCGGCACTCGCCGGGCTCGCCAGCGCAGCAGCGCCGACACCCCCGGCGAGCAGGACGGAAAGCGCAAAGGAGGTCCGACGACTCGGCATGACAGGTCTCCGCTCGCACAGGGGAAGGTCGTTGGCGCACGTGCCCTGCGACCCGGGCCGACACTGGGCCACAGCACTATGCAGATGCATATACCCCGGCGTGCCACCGCTACGGCCGGGAAACCTTCAAGACTTGGTCAATGTTGAGTCAGATTCTGGGGCGCTGGGAACTCCACGAGCGGGCGTCTGCAGTGGTGCGAAGCAGCCGGGCGAGCTCGCCCCGGCGTGGCCCGATGTCCTCGGGCGTGCCGACGATGGCGACCGCGGCGACGACCTCGCCGGCCTCGCGGACAGCCACGGCGACACCGTCGCCGCTGTCTGAGCTCTTGTCGGTCGCGCAGACACCGGTTTCGAGGATCCTCGGCATCTCGGCGAGGAGGTCGTCGACGCGCTGGCTGTCCTCCGGTGTCGCCGACTGCAGGTGCGTCCACAGGTCGCGCCGGTCCAGATGCGCGAGCAGGACCCAGCCCGAGGAGGTCCGCAACAGCGGGCGCCGCACGAGATTCTGCGCAAGGTAGTTGAAGCGCTCGTCGACTCCGCGGTGGTCGATGTAATAGATGTCCCGGCCCACGGCGATGGCGAGCACCGCGGTGAGCGCCGTCTGCTCATGCAGGCTCTCGAGATCGGCATGCCCCACGACCGTGACGAGCGTACGGCCGCTCAGCAGGTTGAGCAGATAGGGGGCCGGCCCCAAGGTGTAGCGGCGCTCCCGCTCGTCGAGGTATCCGGTGGCGACGAGGCCGTTGACCAGTCCCTGCGCCGAGCTCGTCGGGGACGCGGTGGCCCGGGCGATCTCGGTCAGGGTCAGGCCGTCGCGGCTGCGCGCGACCGCGTCGAGGAGGACCGCCATACGGTCGATCATGCGGTGGCGGCGGCGGGTCGGCACGCTGTCGTTCACACCGTCACCATTGCGTATATGCGTAACCAAGTCAATTATTGCGTAACAGGTTCGGATCGTGCGATGGTGGGGACCCCAGTCCCGATCCCGGAAGGCCACGCGATGGCTCACACACTCGTTCCCCCGGTTGTCACAGAGGGGCCGGCCCTGACCGAGCTGCGCCTCGAGGTGAGGGCCTTCCTCGAGGACGAGATCGCGGCCGGCACGTTCGTTCCGCACGTGGACACGTGGCTGACGCGCTGGGACCGTGAGTTCACCCGGGAGCTCGGCCGGCGCGGCTGGCTCGGCATGGTCATCCCGACGCGCTACGGGGGCCAGGGCCGCACCTACCTCGAGCGCTTCGTCGTCACCGAGGAGCTGCTTGTCGTCGGCGCGCCGGTGGCGGCGCAGTGGGTGTCCGAGCGTCAGATCGGCCCGTCATTGTTGACCTATGGCACCGAGGAGCAGAAGCAGGCATACCTTCCCGGCATCAGCCGCGGCGAGGTCATTTTCGGCATCGGCATGTCCGAGCCCGACTCCGGCTCCGACCTCGCGAGCGTCCGCACTCGTGGCGAGAAGGTCGAGGGCGGATGGAAGGTCACCGGCACCAAGGTCTGGACCTCGGGGGCCCACGAGGCCGACGGCTTCTTCGCTCTCGCCAGGACCGAGCCGCTCGATCCCGCGCACCGCCACCGGGGGATGACCCAGTTCATCGTCGACCTGCACGCCCCAGGGGTGCAGATCCGCCCGATCGTCTCGATGGACGGTGACCACCACTTCAACGAGGTGCATCTCGACGGTGTCTTCATCCCGGACGACCGGGTCCTCGGTGAGGTCGGCGAGGGGTGGCGGCAGGTGAGCTCCGAGCTCGGCTTCGAGCGCAGTGGCCCGGAGCGGATCCTCTCGACCTTCCAGCTCCTCGCCGAGGCCGCCTCGGCCATGGATGAGGGCCGGCTGCCCAGCGACGGCGGTCTCGGGCGGCACGTCGCCCGGGTGGCAGCGCTGCGCCAGATGTCCTTCGCGGTGTCGACCGCTCTCGAAGCGCATGAGCCCGCCGACACGGCCGCAGCCGTCGTCAAGGTGCTGGGAACGACGGAGGAGGGCGACATCGCCGACTACGTCGACACGCTCACCGCCTCTGGGTGGGTGGAGGATGAGAGGCTGTACGCCTTGTTGCAGGCCGCGATCATCCAGCGGCCCGGCTTCACGCTACGGGGCGGGACCAACGAGATCTTGCGCGGCGTCATCGCCCGCGGACTGGGGATGCGCTGATGACCGAACCGACGATCACCACCGAGCAGACGACCGGCGCCCCGAGGGGTGACCTGGTCCACTCGACGACCGCGGACGCCGACCTCGTCGACATGCTCGACGGGTTCTTCGTCGAGTACCGCGACGCCCGCCCCGCCCCGAGTGAGATCATCGACTTCGACCCGGGCCTCTGGGATCAGCTCGACGAGCTGGGGCTGACCCGGCTCACCGCCTCGGAGGACAGCGGAGGCAGCGGCGCGAGCTGGATCGAGGCTGCGGCGCTCCTCGGCCTTGCCGCCGGAGCGGCAGCGCCGGTCCCACTGGCCGAGCACGACGTCCTCGCGGCGTGGCTGCTCGAAGCAGCAGGCCTGCCCAATGACGGGATGCTGCGCACCGTCTGCCGCCCCGACCCGGCCGGACGTGCCCTCAACGTGACCTTCGGACGCAACGCGGCCTCGATCGTCGCGCTGTGGGAGGACGGCGAGCAATGGCGCGTGGCCGACGTCCCGGCGGACCGGGTCGGCATCACCGAGCATCGCAACCTCGCCGGAGAGCCGAGCGACACCATCGAGTTCCGCCTCGCCGACCTCGCGGACGGCACGCTCGTGCCCGACGAGATCGGCGAGCAGTTCCACCTGCGCGGCGCCCTCGCCCGGTGCGCCCAGGTCTGCGGCGGCCTCGAGCGGATCGTCGAGCTCACGCTCACCCATGCCAACGAGCGCGAGCAGTTCGGCCGGCCCATCGGCAAGTTCCAGCTCGTCCAGGGACTCGTCTCCGACCTCACGGCCGAGACCGCCCTCGCCCGCGCCGCCACCGACACCGCGGTCGCCCAGGCGGCACACTCGGACTGGCAGGACCCGGGCATGCTCTTTGCCGTCGGGGTCGCCAAGTCGTGTGTCGGGCATGCGTCATCGGTCGTCGTACGCAACGCCCACCAAGTGCTCGGCGCCATCGGCACGACCCTCGAACACGAGCTGCACCTGTTGACCAAGCCGGTGCTCGTGCGCCGTAGCGAGTTCGGCTCCATCCACGAGTGGGACGAGACGCTGATGCGCCTTGCCGCCTCGGCCGGGCGCGACCGGCTCTGGCCCCTCATCACCACCGGCCGCGCCGCGCCGCAACCCTGACGCAACCAGCCCCGACCAGCCCCGACCAGCCCCGACCAGTCCCAAGGAGATTCACGTGAACGAGATCGAGTATGCCGCCCAGGACGGTGTCGCGGTCATCACCCTCTCGGCCATCGAGCGGCGCAACGCCATCTCGGTGGACATGGCCACCGAGCTCATCGAGGCCGCGAGCCGGGCGGAGGGGGACCCCCAAATAGGCGCCGTCGTCGTCACCGGCGGCCCGCACTTCTGCGCCGGCGCCGTGCGCAGCGTCCTCGCCGACACCGGGGTCGACCCGGCCCTGGACACGAACTACCGCAACCTCGGAGCGGTCTACGAGGCCTTCACCCGGGTGGGAACGATCGGCCTTCCGACGATCGCCGCCGTGCGCGGTGCCGCGGTCGGCGCCGGCCTCAACCTGGCGCTGGCCACCGACGTGCGGATCGTGTCGCGGACGGCGCGACTGCTGCCCGGCTTCGCCCAGATCGGCATCCACCCCGGCGGCGGCCACTTCACCCTGCTCAACCGGGTCGGGGGTCGTGAGGCGGCAGCCGCGATGGGGCTCTTCGGTGAGGAGGTCGACGGCGAGCGCGCCGCTGCCCTCGGCCTCGCGTGGGCGGCATACGACGACGACGAGGTCGATGCCCGCGCGGTCGCGATGGCCGCGCGCGTCGCCAAGGACCCCGAGCTCGCGCGCCGGGTCGTCGCCTCGTTCCGTCGCGAGACGGTGCCCGGCGGGACCCCGTGGGACGTCGCGGTGGAGCTCGAGCGCTCCCCCCAGATGTGGTCGCTGCGCCGCAAGCACGGCGCCTGAAGCGCGGCGAACGATGGTGGAGTGACGATGACGACGATGGGGATGGGTCAGATGCAACAGTCAGGACTGGGGGCGCCGCTCGAGGGGCTCGTCGTCGCCGACTTCTCGCGCGTGCTCGCCGGCCCGATGGCCACGATGATGCTGGCCGACCTCGGGGCGCGGGTGATCAAGATCGAGCGCCCCGGCACCGGTGACGAGACCAGGACGTGGGGTCCGCCCTGGTCGGCGCACGGCGCCACCTACTACGAGGGGGTCAACCGCTCCAAGGAGTCGATCTCCCTCGACCTGCGCGACCCCGGGGATCGCGCGACCGCGCTCGAGATCGCGACCGCCGCGGATGTCGTCATCGAGAACTTCAAGCCCGGCACGATGGAGCGGCTCGGCCTCGGCTACCCGGTGGTGACCGAGCGCAACCCCGGGGTCGTCTACTGTTCGATCACCGGCTTCGGCAGCGCCGGCGGCGCCGAGCTGCCGGGATACGACTTCGTCGTCCAGGCCGTGGGCGGGCTGATGAGCATCACCGGCGACCCGGACGGCGACCCGATGAAGGTCGGGGTGGCGCTCGTCGACGTCCTGTCCGGCAACCACGCGGTCATCGGTATCCTCGCGGCGCTCCGGGGCCGGGAGCGCACCGGCCGCGGCGACCGGATCGAGGTCAACCTCCTGTCGAGTCTGCTCTCCTCCCTCGTCAACCAGGCCCAGGCCTACCTCGAGACCGGGGTGCCACCTCGGTCGCTGGGCAACGACCACCCGAGCATCGCGCCCTACGGGACACTCCGTGCCCGGGACGGCATCTTCGCCGTCGCCTGCGGCAACGACACCCAGTTCCGACGGCTCTGTGCCGCCCTCGCTGTCCCCGAGCTCGCCGACGATGACCACTTCGCCACCAACACGGCCCGAGTCACCAACCGGGCCGCGCTCATCACGGCTCTCGAAGCAGCCCTCGCCGGACAGGACACCGCGCACTGGGTGAGCGCGCTGACTGCAGCCGGCGTTCCGGTGGGGCCGGTCAACGACCTCGGCGCAGCGGTCGCGCTGGCCGAGTCGCTCGGACTCGAGCCGACGGTCGAGGTGGGGGAGGGCTGGTCTCGCCAGGTGCGCCACCCGGTGAGCTGGACGGCCTACCAGCCGGCGGCGTCGACCCCCCCTCCGGCCAACGGGGAGCACCGCCAGCAGGTGCTCGACTGGCTCGAGTCCTAAGTCCGAGCGCCGACGGCGGCTGCGTGCCTCGTGCCCGGTGGGGAGAAGCTCCACGACGGGATGACCGTGCTCGCCCGGCGGCATACGGGAGCGCCCGTATGCTGCCGAGCCGGCTGCCGGAACGTCCTCCGACCGTGGATGTCGGAGAGCTTGCCGTAGAGCGGCGTCGTGAAGGTGGTCAGGACACGATGACGAGGGCATCGAGGAGCCGCTCGGCCAGCTGCTCGTCGCCGTTCACGGTGAAGCGGATCTGCGAGGTGGGGCGTCGGCCGGCCGCTCGACGGGTCAGGGCGTCGGTGGTCAGCTGGATCGTCGTGACCTCGAGCTGCTCGTCGCCTTCGGGGCGATCCTGCCCGCTGAAGAGCAACGCACCCCACGGGTTCCCGTGCTCGTCGATCCTCACGCGCACCCCTTCTCGGGCCAGGACCGGGCCGGTGACATCGAACACCACCGCCTGGCCGGGATCGATCCGGGCCCCTGCCGCGGCGATCCGCGGGAGCGCGTTGAGCACGGCCGCCGTGAAGACCGCGGCGGACGCGGAGTCGAGGTCGCCTGGGCGGGCCAGGGCGCCTCGGATGTCCTGTTCGTGGACCCAGACGTCGATGATGCGGGCTCGAAGCTGCTCGCCGAAGGTCGTGTCTGCTCCGAGGATCCCGCCGATGACGGTCTCGACATCGGCATCGACCGCGCGCAGTTGCTTCATCCGCTCAGGGTGGAAGTCGGCGAGCTCCGTCACGACCTCGCGCCCGCTCCAGCGACCGCGCGCCAGGACATCGGCATCGACGGCGCGGGCGAACTCGTCCCGAAGCTGCGCCTCGTCGGCCGGCCCGTCGTCGGGAACGTGGACCTCTCGACGCCGGTAGGCGGCAAATGTTCTCTCCGTGGCCACGACATGGGAGATGTGATCTTTGATCACCCACCCGGGACGCTCGGTCTCCGTCTCGAAGTCGTCATCCCGGCAGGACCAGCCGAGATCGATCACGGCCTGGATCGTCTGGTCGAAGGCATCGAGCAGGCCCGGGATGTCGTCAGGGGCGGAGGGATGCATGGGCATGCCCTCAGACTACTTACCCTTGATGCATGACCTCCTCCGCCCGAGCGCCCCGTCCGGTCTCCCGGAGCTGGGTGCTCGTCGCCGGAGTCGCGGTCATCGGGCTGGTGGCAAGTGTCGTGGCGGCGAGCTTCAGTGGAGCGGCCGAGCCGCTCGCCGAGGGGCTGAGCAGCGCGGGCCCGGTCGTGCGCTGGGCCTTGCCGCTCGTGCGGGTCGTTCACGATCTGTCGGCCGCCCTGACCGTCGGCGCGCTGCTGCTCGCAGCGACGATGATCCCAGGGGCGACCAAGGCCGCCTCCGCCGACCTGGATGAGCCGCGCCGCGCCGCGGCGATGTCGGTGGCGATGATCGCCGCGTTCGTCTGGGCTCTCGCCGGCGCGGTCGGGGTGATCCTCTGGTTTGCCGACGCTGCCGGTATCCGGCTGAGTGACCCGGGCTTCGGCGCCGCGCTCGGGAGCACGGTCTGGGCGATCGAGCCGCTCCGGGTGGGGCTCATCAGCGCGATCACAGCGGCGATCGTGGCGTCGGTGGCCGCACTGGCGCGCGCCAGGTCGGTCGCGGTCCTGCTGACCGCGCTATCCCTGTTCGCGATCGCCGTGCTCGGCCTCGCGGGTCACGCGGGCGGGTCCGCCGACCACGAGACCGCGGTCAACGCCCAGGGCGCCCACCTGCTCGCGGCCACCCTGTGGGTCGGCGGGCTGCTCGCCCTCATCGTGCTGCGCACCGCCATGGGGGACGCCATCGGCGTTGTGGCCCGGCGCTACTCGAGCGTCGCGCTGTGGTGCTTCGTCGCTCTCGGGATCTCCGGGGTCATGGCGGCCTCGACCCGGCTCGCCGGCTGGTCCGACCTCAGCACTCGGTACGGGGTGCTCATCCTCGTCAAGACCGGGGCGTTCGTCCTGCTCGGTATCGCAGGCTACTGGCACCGCCGCTCGACGATCGAGGCCATGGACAAGGACACAGCCGCGCGTCGTCCGTTCCTGCGACTCGCCGTGGGCGAGACGCTCGTCATGGGACTCGCCTTCGGCGTGGCGACCGCCCTCGCACGCACGGCGCCCCCGGTGCCGGAGACGACGCCGAATCCGAGTGCCGCGCTCGCCCTGAGCGGTTTCCCTGCCCCACCCGCGCCGACGGTGATGTCCGGGCTCACCGCCTGGCGAATCGAGTGGCTCTTCCTCGCCGCGGGGCTGCTCGCCATCGCGCTCTACGTGGCTGGGCTCGTGCGACTGCACCGGCGCGGAGTCCGCTGGCCGGTCCTGCGCACCGTCAGCTGGATCATCGGGTGGCTGCTCTTCCTCTGGGCCACCAACGGCTTCCTCGGCATCTACGGCAGGGTCACCTTCTTCTGGCACATGACCGTGCACATGATGGAGGCGATGGTGATACCGATCTTCCTCGTCCTCGGGGCGCCGGTGACGCTGGCGCTGCGGACGCTGAAGCCACGCAAGGACGGCACGCTCGGCCCCCGTGAGCTGGTCCTCGGCATGGTCCATTCGCGCTTCCTGCGCGCCATCGGCAACCCGGTCTTCGCGGGCATCTTCTTCTTCATGAGCCTCATCGTCTTCTACTGGTCGGGCCTCTTCGAGCTCGCCCTCAGGACGCACACGGGGCACCTGCTCATGACGGCGCACTTCATCCTGGCCGGGTATCTCTTCGCCTGGGTGCTCATCGGGGTGGACCCCGGCCCGAAGAAGTGGAGCCCCATCCTGCGGCTCGTCGTCCTCTTCACCACGATCTCGTTCCACGCCTTCTTCGGGGTCGCCATCGTCAGCGGAGCCACCCTGCTCGCGCCGTCGTTCTTCACCGCCCTTGACCTGCCGTGGGTTCCGGACCTGCTCGCCGATCAGCGCAACGGCGGCGCGGTCGCCTGGGCCATCGGGGAGCTGCCGAGCCTGGCCCTCGCACTCGGGGTGGCGGTTCAGTGGGCCCGCTCGGATCGGGCGGAGTCGATCCGCCGCGACCGCGCGGCCGACCGGGACGGGGATGCCGAGCTTGCTGCCTACAACGCACGGCTGGCCCAGTACGCTGAGCGCGACCAGCGCGCCGCCCGCTGACCGCACTCCTACCTCACTCGAGTGGCCCCCTCGTCCACAGGGCGCCGGCCCCATCTCACTCGAGTGGCCCCCTCGTCCACAGGGTCCGTATGCCGCTGTGCCGGCCTGCCTGCCCACGCTGAGTCGAGTGGCCCCGTCGTACACACCCGCGCAA
>JAKDLQ010000049.1 GCA_030452775.1 Micrococcales bacterium
GCAGCACTCGTGCTCCTGACGATGCAACGAGGCCGCTGGTGAGAAAACCTCAGTGCAGGACGAGGCTCAGTGCAGGACGAGACTCTCCTTGGCATCGTCGACATCGACAGTGACCGTCGAGCCATCGTGGACCTCCCCGGCGAGCAGCGCCGTTGCCAGCCGGTCGCCGATCTCGCGCTGGACTAGCCGGCGCAGCGGCCGGGCTCCGTAGGCCGGATCGTAGCCGCGCTCCGCGAGCCAGGTGCGGGCCGGATCAGTGACCTCCAGGGAGATCCGGCGATCCGACAGCCGGGTGGCGAAGGCGCGCACCTGCAGGTCGACGATGTGGGCCAGGTCGTCCTCGCTCAGGGCATCGAAGACGACGATCTCGTCGAGCCGGTTGAGGAACTCGGGCTTGAAGGCTTGCCGCACGAGGCGCAGTACTTCCTCACGCTTCTCGTCCGGACCGAGGACCGGGTCGATGAGGTACTGCGACCCGAGGTTGGAGGTCAGGACGAGGATGACGTTGCGGAAGTCGACCGTGCGGCCCTGCCCGTCGGTGAGGCGGCCGTCATCGAGGACCTGCAGAAGGATGTCGAACGTCTCGGGATGGGCCTTCTCGACCTCGTCGAGCAGGATGACGCTGTAGGGGCGGCGTCGCACCGCTTCGGTGAGCTGGCCGCCCTCCTCGTAGCCGACATAGCCGGGTGGTGCACCGATGAGCCTGGCTACCGCGTGCCTCTCGGAGTACTCCGACATGTCGATCCGGACCATTGCCCGCTCATCGTCGAAGAGGAAGTCTGCCAGCGACTTGGCGAGCTCGGTCTTGCCGACACCGGTCGGCCCGAGGAAGAGGAACGAGCCGGTCGGCCGGTCCGGGTCGGACACGCCCGCACGAGTGCGACGGACGGCGTCGGAAACGGCCCGGACGGCCTCGGTCTGCCCGATGAGGCGCCCGCCGATGGCCTGTTCCATATGCAGGAGCTTCTCCGACTCGCCCTCGAGGAGCCGGCCGGCCGGGATGCCGGTCCACGCCGAGATGACATCGGCGATGTCGTCGGCACCGACCTCTTCCTTGACCATCGTGCCCTCAGCGTCATTGGTACCCGCCGACGAGGCCTCGCTCTCCTGTGCGACCGCGAGCTGCTTCTCGAGAGCAGGGATGTCGCCGTATGCGATCTTGGACGCACCGGCGAGATCACCCTCGCGAGTCAACTTGTCGGCCTGGGTCCGCAGGTCGTCGATCTGGGCCTTGAGGTCGCCGACGGCGTTGAGACCGTCCTTCTCGGCCTCCCACCGTGCATTGAGGGCGGCGAGCTCCTCGGAACGGTCCGCAAGGTCCCGGCGCAGCCGCTCGAGCCGCTCCCGGGAGGCGTCGTCCGTCTCCTGCTCGAGGGCGAACTCCTCCATCTTGAGCCGGTCGACCGCGCGCCGGAGCTCATCGATCTCGACCGGGCTCGAGTCGATCTCCATGCGCAGCCGCGAGGCGGCCTCGTCGATGAGGTCGATCGCCTTGTCAGGCAGCTGCCGCCCGCTGATGTACCGGTCGGACAACGCCGCGGCGGCAACGAGCGCGGAGTCGGCGATCGTCACCTTGTGGTGAGCCTCGTAGCGTTCCTTGAGCCCGCGCAGGATCGCGATCGTGTCCTCCACCGATGGCTCGCCGACGTAGACCTGCTGGAAGCGGCGTTCGAGGGCTGCGTCCTTCTCAATGTGCTTGCGGTACTCGTCGAGGGTCGTCGCGCCGACGAGCCGCAGCTCACCACGCGCGAGCATCGGCTTGAGCATGTTGCCGGCATCCATCGCGCCCTCGCCACCGGCACCCGCGCCGACGACGGTGTGGATCTCGTCGATGAAGGTGACGATCTCGCCCTCGGAGCCCTTGATCTCCTCGAGGACCGCCTTGAGCCGCTCCTCGAACTCGCCGCGATACTTCGCGCCCGCGAGCATCGCCGCCAGATCGAGACTGTAGAGCGTCTTGTCGCGCAGGCTCTCGGGCACGTCACCTGCGACGATACGCTGGGCCAGACCCTCGACGACCGCCGTCTTGCCGACGCCGGGCTCACCGATAAGGACGGGGTTGTTCTTCGTCCGTCGACTGAGGACCTGGACGACGCGACGGATCTCCGCGTCACGGCCGATGACCGGGTCGAGCTTGCCCTCACGCGCGTGCGCCGTCAGGTCCGTCCCGTACTTGGCCAGCGCCTCGAAGGTCCCCTCGGGATCGGCCGAGGTCACCGGGCGCCCGCCACGCAGCTCGGGAATGGCCGTCTCGATCGCGTCGGCATCGAGGCCGAATCGGCCGGTTCGTGCGATCGCGAGAAGCAGGTGATCGGTCGAAACGTAGCTGTCGCCCATCGCCGTCATGTACTGCTGCGCCTGCGTCACCACACCGAGCCCGGCGCGTGAGAGCTGGGGCTGGTCGGCACCGGTCACCTGCGCCAGCATGCCCATCGCCTGCTCGGCTGCCGCAGTCGCGGCGGCGACACTCGAGCCGCCGGCCTGCAGCAGCGCGGGAGTCGTCGTGCCCGACTGCGCCGCCAAGGCGACCAGCAGGTGAGCCGGCTCGATGTTGGGGTGATGCTTGCCAGCGGCCGTCGTCGCCGCCTGGGCGAAGGCCTCCTGCGCCTTGGTGGTCAGCTGAAGCTCCATGCGTTCTCCTGCAGTTGGGGTCGACATCAGTTGGGGTCGAATCACTTTCGACAACGGCGCTGGAGTTGAGTGTATTCCACTCAACTTTGCACTCTGTGCGCTCGCAGTAGGCTGCTCCGGCTCGCCGTATGCCGCTGTGCCAGTCCCTCGTCAGGTCAGGCAGGACGCGTTGCCCTCCGGGTCCTGCATGACCGTGAAGTGGTCGAGGTCGGTGACGCGCCCTTCGATGAGCACTCCGCCCAGCGCGACGAGCCGCTCCGACGGCAGTCCGAATGCGGTGAGCGGCGCGGGCGACGAGTCGAAGCCGGGGGTGGCGGCTCCTCGACGCAGCCGAGCGCCGCAATCCAGACCTCGCCCGGTGCGGGCGGGTGGTGTGCATCCATGGTCACGTGGAACTGCCGCATCCCGTGCTCCGCTCCTCCAGATCGCTCAGCTGTTGCTCGACCACCGCGGCGACCTCCGGCGAGCCCACGCCGAGCCGCGCCAGGACCGCTGCCGCGGCTTCGGCCGATGACCCCTGGGCCACGGCCGCGAACTCGACGGCCCCGGCATCCGAGACGGGCGCCCCGCGCCCGCGCAGGTGGGCGATCCAGGCCGCGAGGATGCGGGTCGCCCCCGGGGCTACGCGACCGCGGTCGAGCTCGGCCCGGAGCACGGGGAGCACCCGGATCGGGACCTTCTGCGAGCCGTCCGCGGCGATCTGGGCGAGCATGTGGCGGATCCGGGGATTGCCGTAACGCTCGAGCAGCGCCTGGCGATAGTCGGCGACCTCCGTCGCTGGGAGGGACAGGTGGGGCGCGGCCGCATCCCACCACTCCTGCACCCAGCCGCGCACGACTGGGTCCGCGACCGCGTCAGCCACCGTCTCGTGACCCAGGGCCGATGCGGCGTAGGCCATCAGCGAGTGCGAGCCGTTGAGGAGCCAGAGTTTGCGTTGCTCGAACGGACGGACGTCATCGACGAAGCGGGCACCGGCGGTCTGCCACGCGGGGCGACCCGCAGGGAAGTCGCCGGCGAGGATCCACTCGGTGAAGGGCTCGGTCGGCACCGTCTCGGGGTCGTCGACCCCGAGCTGACGGGCCACCTCGGCCCGGTCCTCGTCGGTGCTGCGCGGGGTGATCCGGTCCACCATCGTCGTGACGAAGGAGACGTGCTCATCGATCCACGGCAGCAGCGAGGGGTCGACGAGCGCGGTGAGGTCCCGCGCAACCCGGGAGACCATCTCGCCGTTGTTCGGGACGTTGTCGTTGGGCACGAGGGCGATCGCGCCGGCACCGGCCGCCCGTCGGGAGAGCAGTCCGGCGACGATCTTGCCCGGCGTCGTCACGACTGCGGCGCCCAACGGATCGGCTTGCAGTGCGGTGAGATCCGTGGTGACCTGCGGGTCTTCGACGTCGAGCCCCCCGCCCTCCCCCCGGAAGTAGCCCGCCTCGGTCACGGTGATCGTCACGACGACGACCGCGGGGTCGGCGAAGTAGCCACGCAGCGCCCTGAGATCCCCGGCCGGGTGGACGGCGCTCAGCGTCGAGATGACCTCCGGGCGGGTGCCCTGAGGTCCCCGGACCAGGAGCGTGTAGAGGCCGTCCTGCAGGGACAGGGCCTGCCCGATCCGCGCCGAGCGGCCGGTGAAGGCTGCGATGCCCCACTTCGAGGCATCGCTCGCGTGCTCCGTGTACCACGCTGCGTGGGCGCGGAAGAAGTTGCCGACGCCGAGGTGCACCATCCGCACGGGCGCGGCGGCACGACCATCTGACGAGCGGCTGAGGCGACGCCGCGCGCCCGGAGACTCTGTCCCGGCCGGGAGGTCAGCCTCCCGCCGGCCTGGCTCGGCGGCATACGGCATGGGCTTCTCCTCGTGGCTGTTCACAGCTTGAAAGCCTTCCGGGGGATCGTCGTGACGAGGTCGATCGCCGTCTCGAGGGCCTCGTCCTCCTGGAGTCGGTGCTCGGCGACGAGCCGCGCCAGGTAGGCGCTGTCGAGCCGGCGCGACATGTCGTGCCTGGCCGGGATCGACAGGAAGGCCCGCGTGTCGTCGATGAAGCCCGACGTGCGGTAGAAGCCCGCAGTCTCGGTGACGGCGCCGCGATACCGGCGGACCGCCTCCGGCGCGTCGAGGAACCACCACGGCGCGCCGGCATAGACGCTGGCGTAGAAGCCGGCGAGGGGAGCGATCTCGCGGGAGAAGACGGTCTCGTCGAGGGTGAAGAGCACCAGCTGGAAGCGCGGCGCCGTGCCGAAGCGCTCGAGAAGCGGATGCAGGCCTCGCGTGAACTCGACGGAGACGGGGATGTCGTGACCGGTGTCGGGACCGAAGGCGGCCAGCGTCGCGCTCGAGTGGTTGCGGTGGACTCCGGGGTGCAGTGTCATGACGAGCCCGTCGTCGGTGGCCATCCGGGCCATCTCGACGAGCATGTGCCGTCGGAAGGCGGTGGCCTCGGCATCGGTCGCCTCGCCGCGCAGCGCGGCCGCGTAGATCCGGGCGGCCTCGGGCTGCTCGAGGGTGAGGGTGAGCACATCGGCGTGGCTATGGTCGGACGAGACGGCGCCGTGCTCGACGAAATAGCGCCGGCGACTCTCGAGGGCGGCGATGTAGCCGGTGTACGAGCCGGTGTCCTCTCCCGAGGAAGCCCCGAGGGCGGTGACGAGCTCGCCGAAGTCGGTGCGGGCGGGTTCGAGGTAGCGATCGGGCCGGAAGGTCGGGATGACCCGGGAGGCGAAGGTGTCATCCTCGCGCAGCGCACGGTGGTGAGCGAGGTCATCGACGGGGTCGTCGGTCGTCGCGAGGACCTCGATGCCGAAGCGCTTCATCAGGGCACGTGGACGGAAACTCGGGGTCGCCAGGCGCGCGGCGATCTCGTCGTAGATCGAGTCGGCCGTGGCGGCTGACGGGCGCACGGTCACGCCGAAGATGTCACCGAGCTCGCTCTCCATCCAGAACCGGCTCGGGGTCCCACGGAAGTCGCGCCAGTGCTCGCAGAAGGTCCGCCAGGCCCGCCGTGACGCCTCCTCGTCGAGCCGGCGGCCACCGACGCCGAGGTCGGCAAGATCGACGCCCTGGGCGTGCAGCAGCCGGAAGATGTAGTGGTCCGGCGACAGCAGCAGCGACGTCGGGTCGGCGAAGGGGACGTCCTCGGCGAGCCATTGCGGCGGGACGTGGCCATGCGGGGAGATGATCGGGAGATCGCGCACGGCGGCATACAGGCGCCTGGCGATCTCACGGACACCGGGCTCCGAGGGGAGCAGCCGGTCCGGGTGGAGTCCAAGCCCGGGCTCAGCACCAGCGTCAACGTCCGTGGGAGGGGAAGTCATGTCCCCATCGTGGTGGACAATCGCGGCCAAGGCTATTCGTCGCCATCGGCGGACCGGGAGGTGGCAACCGCAGCGCTGGGGTTGCCACGGCGGCTCGGCGCCATGAGAGTGGACCCATGACCACCGCGCCGCCCACCACCGCCGACGGGACGAGCGATGAAGCCCCCGAGGTGGCTGCGCGCCGCGCCATCCGCCTCGGGGGCACCGAGGGGGTGCTCGCCGAGGATGACGTGCGCGACTTCATCCGCGAGCAGCTCGACGAGGCCGGCCTCGATGGCAAGAGCGTCTGTGTGCTCGTCCCGGACGGCACCCGGACCTGCCCGCTGCCGCTGCTCATCGGAGCGGTCCACGCGGCCCTGCACGATCGAGTCTCCCGTCTCACCGTGCTCATCGCGCTCGGCACCCACCAGCCGATGTCCGAGACCCAGCTCGCGATCCATCTCGGCTATACGCCGGGCGCCCTCGAGGCGACGTATCCCGGCATGACCGTCGTCAACCACGAGTGGTGGCGCCCGGAGAGCTTCGCCGACCTCGGGACGATCCCGGCGAGCCGGCTGGGCGAGCTGTCGGGGGGCCGGCTGCACATGGATGTGCCGGTCCTGCTCAACAAGGCGGTCGTGGAGCACGATGTCGCGCTCGTCGTGGGCCCGGTGCTGCCGCACGAGGTCGTCGGCATCTCGGGGGGCAACAAGTACTTCTTCCCGGGCGTCGCCGGCCAGGACATCATCGACGTCTCGCACTGGATCGGGGCGCTCATCACGTCGGCCGAGATCATCGGCACGACCTCGATCACGCCGGTCCGCGCCCTCATCAACGAGGGGGCCGCGCTCGTGCCCGCACAGAAGCTGGCCTTCAGCGTCGTCGGCGAGTCCGGCAGCCTGCGGCTGCACTCGATCTCCTTCGGCGACACGGACGCCTCGTGGGCCAACGCCGCCGAGGTGTGTGCGGCGACGCATGTGACCTACCTCGATGAGCCGGTGAGCCGCGTCCTGTCGATCATCCCGACGATGTACGACGACATCTGGACCGGCGCCAAGGGCTTCTACAAGCTCGAGCCCGCGGTCGCCGACGGTGGAGAGGTGATCCTCTACGCCCCGCACATCACGGAGATCTCGACGAGCCACCCGGAGATCAACGAGATCGGATACCACTGCAGGGACTACTTCGTCAAGCAGTGGGACCGCTTCAAGCACCTCCACTGGGGCACCCTGGCCCACTCCACCCACCTGCGCGGCGCCGGCACGTATGACGCCGAGACCGGCGAGGAGCGCCTCCGGGTCACGGTCACGCTCGCCACCCGCATCCCCGAGGAGGTCTGCCATGCGGCCAACCTCGGCTACCTCGACCCCGACTCCATCGACCTCGCGGAAGCACACGCCGACCCGGAGACGTTCGTCGTCCCCAACGCCGGGGAGGTCCTCTACCGGCTGCGCTGAACGAGCGAGCGCCTCACACCGAGCCCGACTTCGCAGAAAGGCACCTCATGTCCCGTCCTCAAGCACACATCGGCGTCACCGGGCTCGCGGTCATGGGCAGCAACCTGGCCCGCAACCTCGCCCGGCACGGTCACACCGTCGCCGTGCACAACCGCACCCACGCCCGGACCGAGGCGCTCGTCGCCGAGCACGGCGCCGAGGGCACCTTCGTCCCGTCCGAGTCGATCGCCGACTTCGCCGCCTCGCTCGAGCGGCCCCGCCGGATCATCATCATGGTCAAGGCCGGCGGCCCGACCGATGCCGTCATCGACGAGCTGGCCCCCCTCCTCGAGGAGGGCGACATCGTCGTCGACGGCGGCAACGCGCACTTCGAGGACACCCGCCGTCGCGAGGCCAGGCTGCGCGACCTCGGCCTGCACTTCGTGGGCGCCGGCATCTCCGGTGGCGAGGTCGGCGCGCTCGAGGGCCCCTCGATCATGCCCGGCGGGTCCAAGGAGTCGTATGCCGCTCTCGGCCCCATCCTCGAATCCATCGCTGCCCAGGTGGACGGGGAGGCGTGCTGCGCGTGGATGGGTCCCGACGGCGCCGGGCACTTCGTCAAGATGGTCCACAACGGCATCGAGTACGCCGACATGCAGTTCATCGCAGAGGCCTACGACGTGCTGTCCGCGGCCGGCCTCGCCGCTGCCGAGATCGCCGACGTGTTCCGCACGTGGAACACCGGCGAGCTCGACTCCTTCCTCATCGAGATCACCGCCGAGGTCCTGTCCCAGGTGGATGCCGCGACGGGTTCGCCGCTCGTCGAGGTCATCGTCGACGCAGCCGAGCAGAAGGGCACGGGACGGTGGACGGTCCAGGCCGCCCTGGAGCTCGGCGTACCCGTATCGACGATCGCCGAGTCGGTCTTCGCCCGCTCCGCCTCGGGCGACCTCGCGGTCCGGGAGGCCACCCGCGGCGTGCTGGCCGGGCCTGATCGCACCGTCCCGGTCGATGACCGCCAGCGGCTCGTCGACGATGTGCGGGATGCGCTGTGGTCCTCCAAGGTCGTCGCCTACGCCCAGGGTCTCGAGCAGATCCGCAGGGCCAGCGAGCACTACGACTGGGGTGTCGACATCGCGACCGTGGCGCGGATCTGGCGCGGTGGCTGCATCATCCGGGCCCGGCTGCTGACTCAGATCAGCAACGAGTATGCCGCCGGGCAGCTCGCAACGCTTCTCGTGGCCCCGAGCATCATGGGCGGCCTCGCGGACCGGCAGGATGCGTGGCGCCGGCTCATCGCCCTTGCCACCACCGCCGGCGTGCCCGTGCCGGGCTTCTCCAGCGCGCTGGGCTACTACGACACGGTCCGTGCCCAGCGGCTGCCCGCGGCCCTGGTGCAGGGTCTGCGCGACAACTTCGGCGCGCACACCTACGGCCGGATCGATCGGGAGGGCAGCTTCCACACCCTCTGGTCCCAGGACCGCTCCGAAGTGCAGACCTCGTGATCGACCTGAGCGGCGAAGATGGAGCCATGACCGCCGAGTCCGGACCCGTCCCCGCACCCATGGCGCTCGCGAGGCGCGTCGACCTCGGCGCCGAGCTGCCCTCCGAGCTGGCCCGGCTCGACGCCGAGGTGGGCCGGCTGCTCCGACAGGCCATGGCGACCGGGGCTCGGGGGATCCGCGGGCTCGTGCGCGGTGATGGAGTGCCGCGCCTCGGGGTCGCCTTCTCCGGGGGCGTCGACTCCGGGCTGCTGCTCGCCCTGGCTGTGCGCCACCTGGGCGCAGGCCGGGTCGTGGCGGTCATCGGCGTCTCGCCGAGCCTCGCAGCGGACGAGCGCCGGGCCGCCCGTGACCTCGCCGTGTCGATCGGCGCCCCTGTCCTCGAGGTCGCGACCCACGAGGGCGACGTCGAGGCCTACCGCACCAACGGGCCCGACCGGTGCTTCCACTGCAAGGACGAGCTGTTCACCCGGATCTCCGAGGGTGTCGCCGGGGCGCACGGCCTGCTCTCGATCGCCTACGGCGAGAACGCCGATGACGCCGAGCGGCTCGACCGTCCGGGGGCACGGGCCGCCACCGAGCATGGCGTGCTGCGCCCGCTCGCCGAGGCCGGCCTCACCAAGGCCGACGTCCGTGCCATCGCCCGGGCGCTCGGCCTGCCCAACGCCGACAAGCCTGCCGCGCCGTGTCTCGCCTCGAGGATCCCGCATTTCCAGCGGGTCGATCCGATCAAGCTGCGGCAGATCGAGGCGCTCGAGCACGACCTGCACGACCTCGGCTTCATCGACTGCCGAGTCCGCCACCACGGGCAGATCGCCCGGATCGAGCTGCTCGAGGCCGACCTCGAGCGCGCCATGACGCCCGATGTCCGGGCCCGCATCGCGGCGGCCGGACGGTCCGCCGACTTCACGTTCGTCGCGATCGACGTGTCCGGGATCCAGTCCGGGGCCTTCACCCTGCCGCTCGTGCAGCTCTCGCATGACTGATGCCGGCTCGCCCGCGGACAGCGGGGCCGGCTGGTCGGCTGGGAGCGGGCTCGGCGGCATACGGCCCGATCCTCTTGACCTGCGGGGGATCGCCGAGCTCGACCTGACTCGCGCGGCCCGGCGTGGCTACCCCGAGGCGGTCTACTGCGAGGGCAAGAGCGCCGAGCAGGTGCGGGCCATCGCGGCCGGTATCTGGCAGGCCCACGACGACGGGACGACCAGCGGTGCCGCGCTCTTCACCCGCGCCTCGGCCGGGCACGCCGCCGCCGTGCATGACGTCCTGCCCGATGCCGTCCACGACGAGATCGCCCGGATGCTCGCCTGGCCTCCGACCCCACCCGAGCCGACCGGCGGACTTGTCGTCATCCTCTGCGCCGGCACCTCCGACCTGCCGGTCGCCCGCGAGGCACTCCTCACGGCCCGGTTCCTCGGCCGCCCCACGCGGCTCGCCGTCGACATCGGCGTCGCGGGCCTGCACCGGCTCCTGAGGCGGCGCGAGCTCATCGACGCCGCGAGGGTCATCATCGTCGTGGCCGGCATGGACGGCGCCCTGGCCAGTGTCGTCGCCGGGCTGGCCGCCGCACCCGTTGTCGCAGTGCCGACCTCGGTGGGCTACGGCGCGGCGTTCGAGGGGCTCGCCCCGCTGCTGTCCATGCTCAACGCCTGCGCGCCCGGCGTCGGGGTCGTCAACATCGACAACGGCTACGGCGCCGGCCATCTCGCCGCCCAGATCGCCGCCACCTGACGCGTCCGCTCGGGCTGTGGCCGCGGTAGCGCGCGCTCACGCCTGCGGGCGGATGCCGCCGGGCACGGGCGCGCCCCGCGTCAGTCCGGCCGCGACGGCCGCCGCGATCGCCGCATCGAGGACGTCGCGCACCGGCCGTCCCAGTGCTGAGGAGGCGGCCACGACATCGCGGTACTCCGGCGTCGCGTGCACGATCAGCCCGTCCCGATGGGCGACCTTGACACCCACCAGCTGTCCCGCGACGTCGACCTCGACCCAGCCGCGCGGCAGGGCCCAGCGGCGCACCGGGGCCTCGCGAACGCCGATCGTGCTCGTCTCATCGAGGAGCACGTCTCGCAGCCTCGTCGCCGCTGCGGCCGACGCCAGGACACACAGCGTGTGCGCCGGACGGCCGTGCTTCATGAGGATCGGCACAAGCCAGGCGTCGGCGGCGCTCGCAGCCAGGCACGCCTCGAGGACCGACGGCCACACGCGCGGGTCGAGGTCATCGACATTGGCCTCGAGGACGACCATGGCCGACGCCTCGATGCCGGGCCCGGCGGGATCGCCCGCCGCGAAGGCTGATTCGTCTGCGCCGCCCGCGGGTCGCGCCGTGGTCAACCCACCGACGGCCATGGCCGACGCCTCGATGCCGGGCCCGGCGGGATCGCCCGCCGCGAAGGCTGATTCGTCTGCAGCGCTCGCGGGTCGCCCTGTGGCCAGCACGCCGATCACGACCCGCACGACGTTGGCACGTCCGGCGACGTCCCTGGTGCCGGCTCCGACGCCGCTGCCGACGACCCGCATCTCCGGGATGGGGCCCTGTCGCTGCGCGAGGGTCGTGACGAGCGCTACCCCGGTCGGCGTGGCGAGCTCTCCGTCACCGACCGCCTCGACCTCCCACCCGGCTGCGAGACCGAGCACCGCGGGCACCGGGACCGGGATGCGTCCGTGCGCCGTCTGCACCGATCCGGAGCCGACGGCGATCCGGCTCACGACGACCTCACCCACCTCGAGCACGTCGAGTGCGGCACACACCCCGACGATATCGGCGATCGAGTCCCAGGCCCCCACCTCGTGGAAGTGCACCTGCTCGACGTCGATGCCGTGCACGCTCGCCTCGACGCGCGCCAGCACCTCGAAGGCTGAGAGCGCCCGTTGCCGAGTCCGCTCGGGCAGCTCCGCGACACGCAACCGCCCGCGGATCTCGGTCCACCGGCGATGCGGCTGATCCGAGGCGATGAGCTCGACATCGACCTTGATCGCGCGCAGGCCGCCGCGCGTCGTCGAGGCGGCGACGAGCCGAACGGTGCCCGGGATGACCGCGTCGATCGATGCCTGCAGGACGCCGAGCTCGGCCCCAGCATCGACGAGCGCCCCCAGGAGCATGTCACCCGCGATCCCTGCCGATGCGTCGATCCAGGCGACGATCGCCGGTGCGCCGAGTCCCATGCGCGACAGGCTAACCCGAGGCCAGCCCCAGCGCGGCCGATCGGGGACCTGCCTGGCTTGCGCGGCCAGCGACGACCATTGGTCGCCGCAGAGGCCTGTGCCGGCGCCTCTTCGTGCTCAGCGCACGGTCCGGCACGCGCCGGCATGAAGAAACGGTCGTCGGTAGC
>JAKDLQ010000326.1 GCA_030452775.1 Micrococcales bacterium
CCGCACCCTCGGCGGGCAGCTACAGCGCAGCGTCCACGACATGGGGATCGCCGGCCGCGACCTCGCTGCGGGTCTCGCGACGGCGGCGGAGTCCGAGCTGGATCGCCAGACACAGCTCGGTGCCGGACTGGCCCTCCGGAACAGGTGGGCCACCGAAGGTGCCCTCGTCGACGGACTCGTCAGGCCGCTGCGCACCGATCTCGACGAGCGGAGCGCGGGCGCGCCCGCCGAACCACTGGCCGATAGCTTCGACGCGTGGCTGGCGGGCGCGTCGGGCGCGTCCGCGATCAGCGCGGCGACAGCCGCGATCCCTGCCTACGTCGGCGAGATGCGCCGCTTCTGGTCGGCACGCAGCGCCCGCTCCGAGCACCCCACGTCGGCGCACCTGCTCGCCCGACACGGCCGGCTCGCCCTCGTCCACGTCCCCCGCCTGTCGCTCGACGCGAAGGGGCGCCGGGCCGACGGGGCGCTCGCGGTCCAGGTGGCGGACGGTTTCCACGACGTTGTGCTCGACTCCTACCGACGGGGACGAGACCGGATGGCCGTGTCGGCGAGCCACGGAGGCGGTGGCGGACATGGACGATGACGCCGTTATCACCCAGATCGGCCTCCTGCTGACCCAGGTCCACTACTCCCGGATCGCCCTGGAGGGCATCGAGCGCGCCACGACGCGGTATGCCGGCATCGCCCTGTCGATGCAGGGCACCGGCTCCGGGGCCGGCACGCCGTGGGGCGCTCCGCCGATGGTCGACGGGGCACTCAAGGTCTATGTCGTCAACATCTCCGACCTCACGGCGGGAGCCTCGATCGGGGACGTCCTCGCCGGCGTCATCGGCGCGGCGGGCCGCTTCCTCGGCGGCTTCGCCGGCGGTGTCGCGGGCGGCGCCGTGGCCGGGATCGCGCTGCCGTGGATGCTGCACGAGGCCGCGCGGCTGACCGAGCACCTCGACGGGGTCCTCACCCGGCTCGGGCTCGGCCCCGGGACGAGCGGGACTTCGGCGAGCTCGGCGGGCGGGTCCACGCTGAGCGACCAGCTCCAGTCCGTGTCCAGGCTAGTGCGGGACCTGACGGCCCTGTTCACCCTCGCGGCCGGCCCGGAGCCTGGCGGAGCGACCACGACGGGCGCGGCGGGCGAGGGACCGGCAGGCGGCGTCACCGCAGCGCTGCGTCCCGCCCTCGCGCTCGCGACCGCCGCCACGCATCTCGTCGACGGGCTCATCCTGCTGCTGCCGATCGCGATGGGCTCTATCGCCTCCCTGCTGAACCACCTCGGCCGGATCGAGGTCGCGGTGCTCGACCTCGTGGAGTTCGGCTTGCGCGGAGCACTGCTGCTGCGGGCCGCGGTCCTCGGGATGGCCCTTGATGCCGTGTCGGTCGTGGGGCGGCTCGCCGCAACGACGATCGGGCTCGTCGTCACCGCCCTCGACACGATCATCCCGTCGGTGTTCCGGCTGCTCGTCACCGGCCTCGAGACGGGGCTCACCGCACTCGCCATCGTCAGCACCGGGGTCAAGAACCTCGTGGACGGCCTGCTCCTCTGGCTGCGCGACGGGCTCGGGAGCATGCTCATCTTCATCGGCAACCTCCGGGTCTTCCGGCTCGTCGAACACCTCGCCCAGATCGCGCCCGCCGTCCTCGCCGCCATCGCGCGCCTCATGGACAAGCCCCTCTCGCGAACCGAGCTCGGCGCACTCAGCCGGGCCTCGGCACTCGCCGT